>OMRK01000003.1 GCA_900313515.1 uncultured bacterium
AACACCACCTATGCGCTTCTTAGCGATAAGGCTGAAGCTGTGCTGAATACCGATTCCCAGAACATCAGTAACAGTGGCTTCAAGGTTAGCGTGGCGGCGGAAGCAACGGCGGATGATAAGGCCTCTATCTCGGCTAGTTACAAGAAATTGACCTCTAACGTTATTAACATAACTGTTGAGGCCACATCCAGTTTCACTGCACTGTACCTCGCCCCCGAGGGCTACACTGTAAGCGACGACGGCACCAAGATTCTTGATCCCGACGGTGGCGAGGTTAGCACTGCAGACCTTCCCCAAACGCAGGTCATAGACGCTGGTGGCGACCATACCTTTGTTGCCATTGGCGCTAAAAACGATGGCACCTACACGCTTCTTGGTGATGCCGCTGAAGCGGTGCTGGATACCACTGCCCAGAGTATCAGTAACGATGGCTTCAAGGTTAGTGTGACAGCGGAGGCTGCTGCGACCGATGAGGCAACCATTTCGGCTAAATATGGTGATTTAACCTCTAACGTCATCAATATTACCGTTAAATTACCAACTTACTTTGCGCTGTATATCACCCCTAGTGATTATAATGAGAGCCGCGATGGCACGAAGATACTTGATCCTTTTGATCATGAGATTGCCCCAGAGGATCTGCCCGATAGCAAAACTATGGAGTTCGGTACCGATTACCTCTTCCGAGTCATTGGCGCTAAAAGGGATGAAGCAGGCAATGTCACCTATAAGACTGTCAACAGTGACGTTACGGTTACGGGTGAACTGACTACTGTGGCTGAGACAGTAACCAACGACAGATTCACGGTGAGCGTTGCTAGGAGGGCCTCCGAGAATGATACGGCGGCACTTATAGCTGTTTGCGGCGCTGTGAAGTCTAAACCGATGAATATCCATCCTGTACCCTACCAAGCAATCTATGTTATTGATGCGGATTGGGTAGTTTGTGACGATAAGGTATATAATCCCAGTTGGTCGCCTGATCCAGACGATCCCTGGTTCGATGGATATACGTACGAATATTTTGAGTGGGGCGGTGGAGTCGATAGAGGTATTGGTGCTCTCAAGGGCGATGACGTATCCTTCCAGTTGATCGCGATTAGTACGTACGAAGGGAAAATTCTGCCGTTAGGTGTTAAAGTGAACCCGGATGATGACGGTGCCGATATCACGCTGTCCGGCGCTACTGACTACGCCACCTTAAATGAGGCTACGTCGAGTGTTCACATTGACAAAAACCCAAGTGAAGACAAGCTAGTTTACGTATCATGCTCTTACAAAGGTTTGGTATCTAACCCTGACGGGTTCATTATAACGATTAACAAGAATCCATATATTCCAGTTGATAATCCATAGGATACATTTCATCCTGGAAGATCTAACCCTGACAGGTTCGTTATAACGGTTAACTAGCTTTTCGCCTGGAAAGCGTAAGGCCATTAAGGTAACGGTGGGGCTACTGCCTATAAGCCGTTACCTTCAAAGAGAGTCCTGGCTCCGAGGAGTCAAGGCTCTCTTTGTTCTTGGGCCATTCTCTGCATTATAATGGGCAAGAGGAGTAATTTAAATCGCAACTGCTTTGTTCAGAAGATTGTTGCCTAATTCTGCTGGTAAAGGCTTCAATTATTAAATATTTTAACTCTTTGAGGCCTAAGTTACCCGATCGGTTCCTAACTTTGCCGCCATTGTGGGGCAGGATTCCCAACGCCTGCATGTGAACGTCTGGGGCTATGATTGGCAAGATAGTAGCAGATCGGTATGAAATAAGCTCTCTTTTAGGTACGGGAGGCATGGCCCGGGTTTACCTGGCCAAGGATTTGAATTTGGGCCGGGAAATAGCCCTCAAAGTGCTTTTGGACTCGGTGGCCCAAGATGCTGAGTTTAGAGAACGCTTCCGCCGTGAGGCCAGGGCCAGCGCCGCTCTTTCGCATCCAAATATTGTGCAGGTTTACGATTTCTTTGAGGCTGGCCAAGATATCTTTTTGGTGATGGAACTTATCGAGGGGCGGGATCTGCGCAGTTACATGACAGAACACGGTCGTTTTGCTCCCCAGGTGGCGGTACGTATTATCTGCGACGTGTTGTCGGCTCTGGAATTCGCCCATTCGCGCGGGGTTGTTCACCGTGACATCTCAGCCAGAAATGTTATGCTGGCTAACGATGGTACCGTTAAAGTGGCCGATTTCGGCATCGCCAGAATAGTTGGCGAGCGCACCCTAACTCAGAGCGGTGAGCTTATAGGTTCGGTTCAGTATATCTCTCCTGAACAGGCCAGCGGCCAGCACGCCACTCCCAGGACAGATGTTTATTCCACCGGTGTTCTCTTATACGAAATGCTTACCGGCGAGCTGCCCTTCAAGTCCGACAATGCTGTGCAGTTAGCTTTGATGCATGTGCAGAAAACGGCCGTGAAACCTTCCACTCTATGCCCAGACATCAATGGGGCTCTAGATCAGATCGTCATGAAGGCTATGGCCAAAAACCCCATGCAACGCTTCCGCAGCGCTGGGGAAATGCTTGAGGCTCTGCTGGCCTTTACGAACCCTCAAAATATGGTCGCGCCCGCTCAGACTCCGTTTTGGAACAACCCAAGTTTGGGTTCCACTGGCGCAGGTAATCTGGGTGCGGCTAGTCCAGGCGCAGATAGCCAAACTTTCGCTGGTACAGGTGTGGGGATGGCTGCAAATGTCGGTATGGCCGTGGCAGGTGTCGCTTCCTTAAACTCCGGTTCGGCAGTTTCGTCGGCGGCGGGCTTAGGAGGTGGTGTCGTTTCTGGAATTGGCGCCGCGGGAACCACTTTAGCGGGCGGACGCCACAAGAATAACTTGGTTATTCCGGCACCGGTACACCAGTCGGCTCCCAAGGCTGACCAGGTAGCCAATGGCCCCGGTAACGTTCAGACAGGTGGGGCCTCTACCGTTGAGCGCACTATGTTGCGTACGCGCATTCCCCAAAATATCGTAAAAATTCAGGAAGAAGCCAAGAAAGCCGCCCGTAGCGCTCCTTTAATAGATCCCTCCGTTGTAGATACCGTAGATATAAGTAGCTACGACGAAGATTACCAGGAAGAGCTTCCCGATGGCTTTTTCTACGACGATAACGGCAATCTGGTCAATGCCAATGGTCATCTGATCGATGAAGATGGTAACCTTATCGATGAAAACGGTAATTGGGTGGATGAGAATGGAAATTGGATTGATGAACATGGCCACCTAATCGATGAGAATGGTAATTGGATTGATGAGAACGGCAACCTGGTCGATGAAAATGACAATATAATTGAAGATGTTGGGGAAGATGAGGAAGGCTCCAGCCTGCCTTTGCACGGCTTAGGGGCAGTTATTGCTGTTACTCTCACCGTGCTTTTGGCTTTCATAGGCGGGATTACATGGGTAAATTTCCACTCTACACCTATGGTTGATGTTCCGGTTCTGGTTGGCCAGAAGTTAACTGTAGCTAAGCAGACCGCCAAGAATTCCGGGTTACGCTTGGAAGTTCGTTCTCAAAAATATGAAGCCGGAGCCATGCCGGGCGTGGTGCTGGTTCAGGATCCCGTCGATGGTTCCAGAATGGCCAAGGACGGGGTTGTTTGGGTGGAAGTGAGTATTGGGCGTGAACGCGTGGCTGTTCCCGATTTGAGCGGGCTCAGCGAGGAGAGTGCCTGCAGTACGCTAAGCCAACTGGGGTTAGGATACAATATCATACCGCGCGAGAGCAGTGCCGCCGAGGGTATGGTCTTCGATCAGAAACCGAGTGCCGGAGCGGAGATTGCCATGGGCAACGATGTTACCATATTTGTTAGCATCGGCCAGAACAGCACCAGGGTTCCCGAGCTTTACGGTATGTCCTTAAAGACGGCCCAGGAGCTGGCCGCCAGTCTGGGGGGTGAGGTTAGGGTTAAGGAGCAGAAGAAGGACGATAAGGCTAAGCCCGGATCTATTCTCAAGCAGGAGCCGGCGGCCGGTACCATTCTTAAGAAAGGGCAGATCATCTCTGTGGTGATTTGTGCACCTAAAAAAGAATCCGAGAGTCCCTCCGCCACTGCTCAGTCTCAGGCGGCTCCTAACATGGTCGGTAAAACCGTAGATGAGGCTAAAGCTGCGGCGGCCGGGTTGGGCTTGAAACTTATTGTAGATGGAGACACGAGCGGGAACGCTTCAATAGTAAGTCAGCAGGTTGAGCCTGGTGCGCTGCTAAGCGATGGCAGTTTGCGAGTCACGGCAGCTACTCAACACACAGTTCCCGATGTTTGTAATCAGACCTATGAGTCTGCCTTGCAACGCATTCAAGCGGCTGGCTTCAAGGTCGGGCGTGTTTCTGCGGTAGAAGGGCAGGATAACAATATTGTGATAGAGCAGTATCCGGGGCCTGGCCAGCCGGTAGCTGCTGGTAGTAGCATAGATATTACTGTTACCAAGGTTACTGCGCCGGCGGCCGGAGCCGTTGGAGGAGCTGGTGGGGCAGATGGCGGCAACGGTGAGGATGCTCCGATCAATATTGAGTCTGTACCTATGAATGAAACGCCACCGACACCTAGTCCGATACCGAAATCTGGGAGCCAAGATAAATCTATGCGGCGGCCCAGTGCGCCGGTACCACCGGCGGGTGGCAAACCTGGAAACAGCGAAGGCAATGATGATCCTGGTACCGATTTAGATCTTCCTGGTGATCTTCCTAACTAGTATTGTCATGCAGTGGGTCCGCTGGGAGGCTAAGCCGGACTGGCGGAAGCTGCTTGAAGCCTAAACGCCTTCGGCTCCACCGGTTTAACTACTGAGCGAAGCTGGTGGAGGCTGGCGAGGTGCAGGGTTGGGCCCATTATTGGCGATTTGCGGAGATATTCAGGAACAGGGACTGGTGGTTGTTTCTTGAAAATCTATCCCAGCGATAGACGGCAAAAATTCTTGAAATTTCTGTTGATGCTTCATTGATAGGAACGAGAGTGCTTGCTCCAACTAAACAGGAATTAGACGGCAAGCCCGTGTATTACTGGGCTCGCATAAGTTTTTAAGAACGGTTAGTTTTAAATAACCATGGGTGAGAATATAAACAATCAGAATAACAGTGTGGGAGATAAGGCCAAACCTCAGAGTGAGGTCTCTCCCGAGCTGTTAGCCGCCAGAAAGGCGGAAAACCTCAAACTCCACAAATCGGCCCGGGTGGTTCCGGTGAACCGTCAGGGGAGTTCGACCGGATCGAGCAGCGGGGAGGCTGTGCCGGTTGCAAAAGATACCGATGAAAAAGCGGCTGGGCGCAAGCATATGCCGCCGCCACTGCCGCAGAGTGGTGCCATCTCGGCCGGCGTGGGGGCTGATACGGTCGGGGTAAGCGCAGAAGAAGTCAAAAAGGCTAGACCTTCTCAGGTTCAGAGTGGACATCCCGCGGGTGGTGAAGGTGGCAAGCAGGCCAAAAAGAGCGGAGCAACGGATTCTGCCGGAGATGCGGATAAGATCAATCCTTGGTTGTCTTGGCGTTCGTGGTTGAGATTGCTCTGGGGATGCTTCAAGGCAGTTGTACTATTTACTGTTATCAGCATCTCTATCTCCTTCGGTGCTATAATGGGAGTAACCATCTACCGCACCTACTTTGCCATTCCCGATGAGGTGGAGGTACCGGCCATAACCGGAAAGGACTTGAACAAGGCCAACGAGATGCTCAAAAAGCGCGGCTTGCGTCTGCGCTTGGAGGAAGGGCGTCATACTACTAAGTTCCCCAACCGCATAATTATTTCCCAGGAACCCGTCGGTGGTAAGACCGTTCGCAAGGATCGCGAGGTGTTGGCGGTGGTCAGCCTGGGTCCCGATCAGTACCGTGTGCCTAACTTAAAAGGTTACAGTCTGCGTGAAGTCAAGAAGGCCCTGAGCAATAACAAGCTTGCTCTGGGTAAGGTTAGTTATGTTACCAAAGACAGCAACCGTCCCGATGAGGTTTTGGAACAGAAACCTGTGGCGGAAACCTTAGTTGTTAAGGGCACGAGGGTCAATGTTACCATCAACAAGGGCTTTGGGATGGCTAAGGTAGTGGTTCCCGATTGTCGAGGACGTCAGCTGTCGCGTTCGCTAGCGCTTTTGAAGAAGGCTGGTTTGAATTTGGGGAAGGTGATCTGGTCGGTCTCCGACAGTCCGGCCGGAGAAGTTATCTCCCAGAGTCCTCCCAGTGGCGCCGACGTTACCAACGACAGTGAGGTTGAGTTGGAGGTGTCCATCGGTAACTCCGGGAGGAGAGCCATGGTGCGCCACAAACTCGAGGTCTTTTTGCCAGCTGGCAGCGAGCCCAGCAAGGTGCGGGTCATGTTGCTGACCGCCGATGGTGAGGAGGAAGTTTACAACGCATCCCACGTTATGGGCGATGTGCTCAGCTTGTGGGTGGCTGGTCCCAGCGGCAGCGATGCTGAGGTGTATGTAAACGATAAGTTGTTTATAAGAGATAAGCTCTAGAAATCTGTAATTGGGGGAGGCTAACCTTGCCGCCAACGGTGGTGTCAATCGCTCGGTCGGTTGTCGGGCCGC
>OMRK01000145.1 GCA_900313515.1 uncultured bacterium
ATACAAACACACAAAAAAAAGACGCTGCCTTGGAGTCGTAACGACCGACAGCGCCTCCTCGCCCACCCTCGGTTTTCCCGAAGGAGAGCACACTCAAATCAAATTACTTACCAGCTTTGGCGGCCTTGATGATAGGCTGCAACAGATCCACCAAAGAGGGGCCGGACTTCTCGGCCAAATCGTAGTGAATACGTGTGCTGGGCTGCTTAATATCGATAACCTTGGCCAAATCTATGGGGGTGCCTACTACCACAGTGTCAACGTCGGCGTTGGCAATGGTCTCCTGCAGCTCATGGCACTGCTTCTCGGAGTAGCCCATAGCCGGAAGGATGGGGCCTAAGTGAGCCCACTTATCGAAGGTAGCCTTCAAAGAACCGACAGCGTAGGGGCGAGGGTCGACAATCTCGGCTGCGCCACACTGCTTAGCGGCCAAATAACCGGCTCCGTATCCCATTTCACCATGGGTTAAGGTGGGGCCATCCTCTACTACCAAAACTCTCTTACCCTTGATAAGCTCGGGGTTGTCGGCAGTCATAGGAGAATCGGCGTAGATGATGCCGGCCTTGGGGTTGATCTCGTGGCAGCTCTTGGCCACCTTATCGATATTCTCTTGGGTGGCAGAATCACACTTGTTGATGATGATAGCATCGGCTAAGCGCACATTGACTTCGCCGGGGAAATACATAGCCTCATGGCCGGGGCGGTGCGGATCGGCAAGGGTGATATAAAGATCGGCCTTGTAGAAGGAGAAATCGTTGTTGCCGCCGTCCCACAGAATAACATCGGCTTCCTGCTCAGCCTTGCGCAAAATAGCCTCGTAATCTACACCGGCAAATACCAGGGTTCCATTCTCGATATGGGGCGCATACTCCTCGCGCTCCTCAATGGTGCATTCCTCTTTATCCAGATCTTCCATGGTAGCGAAGCGCTGCACAGCCTGCTTGGCCAAATCGCCATAGGGCATAGGATGGCGGATGGCGGCCACTTTCAAGCCTTCTTTGCGCAGAATGTCCACCACGCGGCGGGTGGTCTGGCTCTTACCAACACCGGTGCGCACGGCGCAGATGGCCACCACCGGCTTGTTGGACTTAATGGCGGTCTCATGGAAGCCCATTAAGCGGAAATCGGCACCCTGAGCCAAAACGCGGGAAGCCTTGTGCATAAGGTTGTTGTAGTAGGTGTCGGAATAGGCAAAAACCACCTGCTGGACATCGAACTTCTGAATGAGTTCCTCCAACTCTTCCTCGGCGTGAATGGGAATACCATCGGGATAAAGTTTACCAGCCAGAGAAGCGGGATAGAGACGGCCCTCAATATCAGGGATCTGGGTAGCAGTGAAAGCCACCACCTTGTAAGCGGCGTTATCCCGGAAGAAAGTGTTGAAGTTGTGGAAATCGCGACCTGCGGCTCCCATAATGATGACGCGGATAGGTTCTGCCATGTCTTGTGCACCTCACAAAAATACTTCCCGGGAACTCTTGGCAAATAGTTCCAGGGAGCAAATCATTTGGGCTGAGGGAAGAAGTAAAACACCACACATCCTCTGCGGCTCGAGGAGTTCCATAGAATGAAAATTTATTCCTGCTTTTTCACAAATAACTAGGCAGAAAAAAAATAAATCTTGAATCAGAGAAAATGGATATAAACAGAGTGCAACCTAATCACTGCGCAAACGAAAACAACGGCGACCCCGAGCGGAAACGTTACAACAGCCGAGTTTTCGTTCCTGAAGATAAAAAAGGAGCTCAGTTCTGCCGGTCGGACTCCTCCAGCGAGCGGTAATTATCCACCATCAGATTGTGGACATGCTCAATAAGTTGTTCATTGTCGGAAAAACTAGCTCGTTCAATCAGTGGCAGAAAACGCATAGAAATTTTGGTGCCAGCAGTGACATGGGGCAGACCCTTGGGGTAAATCTTGTTGCCATTATGAACCACCATGACCATAACGGGCGCCTGGGGAGCAGTCTGAAGAAGAGTGCGCAGGCCGCCGGTGCGAAAATGCTGCAGATTACCCTCTAGGCTCCTGGTACCTTCTGGGAAAATTATTGCCGATATCTCCCCTCTGTTGACGGCCTCACCCAATTTAGTGATGGCCTCTATAGCCTGATCGTGGTTTTGTCTATCAATTAAACAATGGCCACCGCGGCGCAACACAAAGCTTATGGAAGGCAAAAAACAACGACCAAGCACTTCCTTGGCCACATACCGCGGAGATAAAGCACGCAGCTGATACAGCGGAACAAAGCTTTCCACCAAAGATTGATGGTTGCCAACCACTATTACACCTTTACGGTTGGGCACATTATCCAGACCCTGCAGATCCAAATGGCATAAACCGGCATCGATGCTGTAGGTTAAGCACTTTCCTAGCCGAGCTACCATTCTATCCAAGCTCTCGCTGCCGAACAGGCTGCTAACGCGCAGAACTGGATCAAAGCAAGCTACTGTGCAAGCAAAAGCCGTCCAAGCGCCCAACGTTCCCAGGCAATCACGCCATTTCAAGGTTTCCTATTTCTCCGCAAAAAAAAATGCCCCCGCGGTTCCTTACCAACCACGTGGGCAAATTCCTTTAGGAAACTACTTCATCCAGCTAAAGGAAAAACCGCCAACCCGCTACCAAAACACATCTGCCCGCACCCAGCAGCCGACAGAATTCAGGCAGCTCTTCAGGGGAGCTATCTCACACCAACCTGAGTCTCGGCGGTTATCTAGAACTCAAGTAGATTCCTGATGAGGATTAACCCTCTACCTCAACATACTTCTTAGCGTTGTGCTGAGTGAACTTCACTACGCCAGGAGCGGTGGCAAAAAGGGTAAAATCGCGACCCATCATGACATTCTTGCCAGGATAGAAACGGGTGCCGCGCTGACGCAAAATAATGTTGCCCGCAATGGCACTCTGGCCGCCGTAAAGCTTAATGCCCAGCATCTTAGGCTGCGAATCACGACCGTTCTTAGAAGAACCGGCGCCTTTCTTGTGAGCAAAACGGGTAAGATCCATTAAAAACATTGGTTGCCTCCGGATATATGGCTTGGGGCCGAATCCACGGCCGCACTTGGCCCGCCGGGTAAACTTGGCCTTCAAAAATAAACAATGCCTCATGAAAGGCTGTAGTATTCTAGCACTAGTGCCCAGCAAAAGCAAGAGCTCCGGCTGTCTTCGTTCATTAAGAATGCCCTCTGCCCAGGGGCCGCCTGCACAAACGATCAGCTCCAGTCAGCAGGAGGCTTGCAGGATGCTCTCTGCTCAAAGGTGTCCCCATCCCATCCTTGGGCAGACTGCTTAAAGACGTGCCCTATCCCCTGGCCCAGTGTTTTGCCTCATTATCACTTGAGATCAGCAAAAAAGCCACAGAGCAACCGTATCCATACCTTGACAACTTTGCCTAGGCTTTTTCAAGTCAGCCGCAATTCTAAATAACATTAAAGGTGGTCTGACCGATTTTGAAATTATCTCCCCGCTTAAGCTCGTAGGTATTCCCCGCCGCTATGCGAGCACCATTCAAATAGGAACCGTTGGTGGAATTGAGGTCTTCAAGATAGAAGTGGTTGTTGGTGGCTCTAAAAATGCGAGCATGGCTGTGAGAGACAGAGCTATCGAAATTGAGAACGATATCTCCACTCTCCCGACCTATCGACAATATGGTGTAAGAAGCCAACGGATAGACCTTACCTAACGCTCCGCAACTAACCTGCAAATTCTGATAATTAAATTCAGAATTGCTCTGAGGAGCGGTTGGTTGGGAAACGGTAGCTCCAGACACGCCAGCCCCGACATTAAGCCGATCGGTAAAGCCACCGTAGGGATTCTGAGCAGTTCCTGCATTCTGAGGAGCCGGAGCTGTGGCCGAAGTGGCAACAGTGGGCGGAGCAGTTGGAGCCGCCTGGATGGGAGCGGTTCCAGAAACGACCGGAGCCTGTCCGGGCACTACCGCAGGAGAGGTGGGAACTTGTCCAGCCATAGCCGCAGGAGCAGCCGAAACTTGCCCTACTCCAACTGTAGGAACTTGAACGGACGCGGGCGCTCCAGGAGCAGACGCGGGCATCGACGGCACAGAGCCAGCCTTGGAACCAGACTTTATACCCAAACGCTCAAAGAAGGGGACATACTGTGCGCATTCGGCCATAATTTGGGCTTTCACCTGGCCAGCATTGCCGCTTCCCATGGCTTCCTTAACCTTCTCTTGGGCCATGAGCAGATCGTAGCGAATCACCCGATCGATATCGGAGCGCATAAGGGCTTTCGTGTACTCTTCCAGCATGGCCGGCAGATTGCCGCAACGCTGATAAGCCTCTCCCAGCACGAGCAGATTGGCCGCCCCGATGGTGGAATCAACAACCAATCCATTCAATAAGTTGATAGTTTCATTGTACTGTCCCAGCTCCAAGCGCAGAAGTCCCATAAAGAACTTAGCCAGCGGTACATCCGGCATTATGCTCATGATCTGCTCCATCACCGAAACAGCCATAGACACATTGCCACTGCGCCGCCATGACATGGCCAAAAGCAGGTTCACTCCCAAAAGATCTGGGAAAAGGGCTATAGCACTCCATGGAGATAAAGGAAGCAACAATTTAAAGGAAGGCAGGTACTTTTTTATCTTGCTGCCTAAACCTTGCTGGCACAGAAGGGCCTTCTGAAAGCATGAACCAGCTTCGGCAGAATCACCGAACTCTAAAAGCATGCATCCTAAAAGGAAGTAAGCATCGGTAAGCTGAGTATCCACCTGCACCGCAGTACGCAGGTTATTGATGGCCTGCTCCGTCTCCACACTGATAAGCTCACTGCAGGCCTGGATGAAGAGACGCTCACCTTTGGACACAGTGAAACGTTGCATCATAGAGGAAGCAAAGCCTACACCTGTCTGAGGCTCGAAAAAATCCACCTCGGGGTTGAGACCAGAGGCGGCATTCCAGGTACCTCTGTACCAGTAGACTCCGCTGGACTGCCGGGAGCTGTCATCGCGTTTACTGAACATGCCGGACACTTCGCCCACACCCTTACCGGCTAACTTGCTGGCTACATCCCAGCCATCCTTAAGTTTCGACAAGAAATCCGCATTTTCAGTCATAAATTATCACCCTCACCAAACAGAGTGCGCCCACAACCGCTAAATCCCAACAGTATCAGCAACCTTCCTGAGCACGCACGTCCACACACACCGAGGCCGTCCCCGAACGCACTGGCTCATGCAGGTACATTCCAGGAACAGCCACCAGGAAGCGATATACCTATTCCTAGGTTCTAAAGGTCATTTCCGTGCGGCCCAGACGCAAGCTATCTCCGTCGTGAAGCTCAGTCTGAATATGAGGCTGCAGGCGAGAGCCGTTAATGTATGAACCATTGGAAGAACCGATATCCTCGTAGATAAACTTACTGCCCTGGCGGGTAATCTGACCATGGCGGCGGGACACATAAGATTCAGGATCTTCCTCGGTGAGATCAACTTCCGGATAGATATTATCGGCTGGTGAATTACGCCCCAGCAAGGTGTGCTCCTTGGTAATAGGCAACTCCAAGCCCTTGGGCATAACCAAGCGAGGAGAGAGGCCAGCTGGAGCAGTCTCTGCAACCGGCGGTGCCACTGGCGCAGCAGCAGGAGCGGTTGGAGCATCTGAAACGACTGGAGAAGCAGGAGCAGCACTCATGCTAGCTCCGCAGTCCTCACAGAAAGAACTGCCAGAAGCGTTGGGATATCCGCAGTTGGGACAATTTACAGTAGCCGCGGCAGGCGCAGGCGCAGGAGCGGGCGCAGGCGGTGGAGCCACGGGAGCAGGCGCGGGAGCGGGTGCGGGCGGTGGAGCCACGGGAGCAGGCGCGGGAGCGGGTGCGGGCGGCGGAGCCACGGGTGCAGGTGCGGGAGCGGGTGCAGGCGGCGGTGCCACGGGTGCAGGTGCAGCTCCCAGTTTGGAGCCGCATTCCTCACAGAAGGCGGCGCCGGCAGCATTACCGTGCTGGCAGGAAGGACACGCAACCATGCCTGGGGCAAGCGCGGGCGGCGGAGCCATGGGAACGGGCGTAGGCGCGGGTGCGAAGGCACCAGCAGCAGACGGAACAGCCCGATCCGTGGGAGCAGGCGCGGGCGGCGGAGCCATAGGAGCGGGTGTGGGTGCAGGTACACCTACAGCCGACGGAACAGCCGCCACCACAGGCGCAGGAGAAGCAGCGATAACCGGCGCCGGAGCCGCCAGCTTGCTGCCGCAATCCTCGCAGAACATTGCACCTTCTACATTATCGGAACCACAGACATTGCATTTCATGAGAAAAACTCCTTATTTACCTTGGGGGCGCCTGCTGGTCAGGAGCCCTTTTAATTTCTAATTCTTTTGCAAACTTACAGGCTGGGGAAAACCAGGAACTTCCGAAAGGAGTTGAGTGAGCTTACGGGTGCCATACTCCAGCTTCTTAGTTCCGGCCGATGTCGTCCTCGAGCCGTTTTCAATGCGAGAAGCCTCGGAGAGCGCCTGATCGGCCAACTCCTTCTGCCCTTGCTGCAAGAGCTGGGTAGCAGCAGAGCGCAGAAGCTGGGTAGCCTTGCCGCGATCACCCTCCTGCGCCAACTGCAACGCACGCGTCTGCTGGCGGAAAATGCTAACGCTGTCTACAATCTGCAGAACCTTGGGAGTCACGATCGAGGCCTGCGAAGGATCGTCGGTATAAGTGATGGTAACCTCCTGGGGCGCCATATTGTCACACACACCTCGACCGGGGATCTCGTAACTCATACTAGAAGTGGCAATGCGGTAAACTCCCGATCTCCTGGAAGGCAGCAGCAACTCATAAAGCACCGATTGAGTCTCCCCTTTCTGCAAATCGGCAAGCTCGATGCTGCAAAATCTATCTACAACTTCCGGCGCACCTAAATCGTTGATAAGGGGCTTCACCTTGTAAGCATGGCGAACCACCACATCTTTGCAGAGCTTGAGGTTCAGGCGACAGTTCTTGAGCACAACATTCTGCACGCCAGCCAACTCGCGGGTAAAGATTTCCTGTATGTCGCGAGGCTCGTCTATATAGTAAGAAGTGCCGCGGCAAGAATTAGCGATTTTCAAGAGGAACTGCTCGTTAAAATCATCACCAACTCCTATTGTTGAAACGGAAATGCCTTCTTCAGCCGCCATAACGCAGCGCTCATAGCATTCGCGCTCGCAAAGGGTCTGGCCGTCGGTAAGCACGATGATATGGTTGAGGCGATCGCGGGAGAAGTTACGGCGCACCTCATAAAGAGCTGCATCTACAGCACGCAGCATATTCGTACCCGAACCTACGTCCACATGGTCGATCTTATCGATCATCACCTTGGTAGTGCCCTTGTCGTAAATCTGACTAGACGGGATCAACACCCTGGCCCGCTCAGCAAAAATCACGATCGAGCAGAGATCGTTGGGACGCAACATATCCACAGCCTGCTTCACTGCCTGGATTACGAAATCGAGCTTCTGGGCAGCGTACATGGATCCACTCTTATCCAAAACAATAGCCAGGTTCAAATTGACTGGCCCCAGACCAACTTCATCTCCAGGTTTGACCTCAGCCAACAGATAAGCCAGCTTGTTCTCACTGGTAGTCATAACAGCCTGATAACCCAGGCTGGTACTAAGATTAACTTCTGCCACGCTTCCTCCTAAAGTTACCACCATACTCCGGTTTGAGTACAGCTTACAGCTGAACTCTCCACAGATACAGACTTTTTATGAAACTGTTTAACGTTTTCCCCCCTCTCGTTATCTATATGCTCTTAAGCGTTGCGTCGGATAATAGCAACAGTAGTATTGTCGTCGGCCCCACGCTCTAAACAGGTATCTACCAGTTGATTGCAGATGCGGGCAGGATTCCAATCGTTCTGGAAATAAGCAAAGAGCTCTTCGTCGCTGTAATATTCCCAGACGCCATCGGAACTGAGCATCACGTACTCTCCCGGAGCTATCACGCGGTGATAGACTTCAACTTCCACATCCGGCTGAGTCCCCAAAGCCCGGTAAATAATGCTGCGCTTGGGGGAGCGCCTAGCTTCCTCGCGGGTTAATGCTCCCATCTGTACCAGTTGGCCAACCACGGAATGATCGGTGGTGACCTGATCCATCTTATCCGCCATGCGATAACCGCGCGTATCTCCTACATGTCCAAAAGTGACATCTTCACCATCTAAGAGAGCACAAGAAATGGTGCATCCCATACCGCGACGGCGGGGAGACTTGCAGGCGTATTCAAAGATTGTCTCGTTTGCTTTCTTGATTACTCGCTCCAGAACGAACTTGTTGCGTTCAACACGATTGAGAGGCAGCAACAAGGTTGTATCTACATCATTCTTGAGAGGCAGGAAGAGACGAACCAGCTCACTGGCAATGGCTCGAGCAGCCAAAGAAGCGGCCTTATCACCCTCGGCCTCACCGCCCATGCCATCGATAACTCCCACAAACTGCACAACAGTAGGCACATCGCGCTCACAAACAGATAAGGTGAGTTCCAGGAAAGCATCCTGATTCACCCTGCGCACTGCGCCAACATTGGTACGCTTAGCCACTGTGTAACCGCCAAAATTAGAGCAGGTCACCTGACCGAATATGGAGCCAGCGGGAATTTCTTCCTTGAAACCATCAACAGACATTACCGAATTGCCGTTAGAAGTACTAGCCGAAGCAGTCACCTGTTCGCTTTCAGCCAATTGGGATTGGTGACAGTTTTTAATGGCCTCACACATTTCGGACGATGAAAGCCAACGTTCCTCAGGGTTGCGTTTTAGAGCTTTGGCTATGATTTTGGTCAACTCTTTAGCCTTAACCTTAAGAGCAGCCGGGAATTCGCTGCAAGCAGGATTGGTAGAGCAAACTAATTTACCGGTCAGAAGATAAAACATCAGAGCGCCTGTGCTGAATATATCAGACCTTCTGCTGAGTTCACCCCCCTCTAAGCCGTAAGCCTCTGGCGCGGAAAAACCTTCTAAAACTGTACAAGTCTCTTCTGCAACCCTGTACTTAGGAACAACTCGGTCGTACCGAACTAAAACGGCCCGTTTCTGTGGGGTAATCCACACCGAGTCTGGAGAGATAGCGTTGAAAAGGTGCCCCAGTTTATGGAAGACCTTGAGGCCCTCCAGTACATCGCAACCGATCTGCTTAACTTCCTCTACGCTCAAGGTACCTGTCTGCATATACTGACGCAGGGGAACTCCCACATTGGGTCCCAACAGATAGCACAACTCCCCCTCCTTAAGCCCCTTACACTCCTGAACCGGCCAGATGGAATCACACTTAACAGTAGACAAAAGCCTAAATATTTCACCGGCTTTCTCCGGTTCGGAGGGGAATTCACAGACAAGATGGGAGCCTTCCACAGTAATTGCATTGGGCTCAGCCTGAGCTTGGGCACTCTGCTGAGAAACGTTTTGGGTAGCTCCCTCCACCTGAGGTTCAGCATTATCGGCACCTGTTCCAGCTCCTGAAGCAGACGAAAGGCCAGCTGCGTTCGGAGTGACCTCGTTATTGGCAACGGAAGCAACCGCGCTACTACTGAGGGCTACAGTCGGCGCGCTTGTCCCTGGGGCCTTGGGCTCAACCTGTCCTCCCGCTTTCTGAATATTTTCTTCATTTCCAGGCGTTTTCTGACTCGTCTGTACATTATCTTGAGCGGCCTCACCGTTGTTAAGCTCATCTAAGCCATACAGGGCACAACCGGCGTCGCTTTGAATGACAGTACGAACCCTATAGCGTTCCCAGAGCACTTGTCCTACAACCGGATGGGCACAAACTTCCCTGGTCTTTTCCTCCGAAGCAGTCCCAGCGAACTTGAGCTGCACCCCGCACTCATCGCAAAAAACATCATTTTCCTTATTTTTACAGCCGCAAGCCGGACAAATCATCAACTTCCCTCCACGAAACAACTTACATATCCCTGTGTACAGAGAATTCCAGGAAACGCGCTTCAATGTCAACACCATTCCTCAGACGCCAGCAGACTTCCACAGACACGCCAAAAAACATTCACACCCATCCGGTAAGTTTTCAACTTTAGCTACCCTGTTGACGCCAGCTAAGTCCCCATACCCCCAAACTCAGCGTGTTAAATCATGGCTATCCTAACTATCCCCCCCTTTGCAAGCCTAGGCTTCTAAAAAAAGCTGGTGCACCGTTGGCCGAACCTAAAACATGGGCCTCGGCTCCTCTAACTGAGTGACGACAGGGCAGGCTTACATTCAAATCGACCAACACGAGTAAC
>OMRK01000150.1 GCA_900313515.1 uncultured bacterium
GCACCCAGGCTAAAGGCTGTCAAGAGGGGGAGAGAAAATTAACAATTAGAAATTAAAAATTAGCAATTAGAAATTACAATATAGAGCAGACTGCCAATCTTTGTCGCCAATTCTTAATCGCCAATTGTTCATTGCTAACTTCTAATTGCTCATTCCTAATTGCTCATTGCTAATTGCTCTGCCGCTTCCAGTACATGTTTTGCTAAAACTGTGGTGGTGACCGAGCCCACACCGCCGGGAACTGGCGTTATGGCAGAAACAACCTGGCCATCTTCCCAGTTCACATCACCGCACAACTGGCCTTCGGCATTCAAGTTAATACCCACATCAATCACCGTCTGACCAGACCGCAGATACTGTTTATCAACCATACCAGCATGACCCAAGGCAGAAATGAGGATGTCAGCCCTCTTAGCTTCCGCCGCTAAATTCTGAGTTTTGCTGTGACAAATAGTCACGGTGGCATTCTGTGCTAAAAGCAACATACTGACCGGTTTGCCTATAACCTGGCTACGTCCCAAAACTACCACTTTTTTGCCGACTAATTCACAGCGATAATACTTAAGAATCTCCAGACAAGCCTGAGCCGTACAGGGCGGATAACCAATCCCCGAAAGACCATTGTAAACTGTAGCCTGAGAAACGGGACTTATGCCATCTACATCCTTTTGAGGAGCAATAGATTCGCACACAGCCTTCTGATCGATCCCCTTGGGTAAAGGCAGAAAAATCAAAATACCATGAACAGCAGGATCGTCGTTGAGACTCCTGACAACCTTGAGCACTTCCTCCTGGCTGGCCTCTCGAGCTAAGAGCACCCGTCTAACATCTATGCCAACCTTTTGGCAACGACTTATAGCCCCTTTCTCATAGGCTAAATCGTCGGAACGCTCCCCCAAGCGCACTATAGCTAAGAGAGGGGTTAAACCACGTTCTTTCAAAGTTTTGGCTTTTTCTACAAGCTCGCCGGTGAGAGCCTTACCAACCGTCCGGCCATCTAAAATTTCTGGCATCCTTACCTTTCCAAAAATCATGAACAGATGAAATTTTCCCGAAAGACTCAAGACTTGAGCCGGTGAGCCAAACTACTGCCCGAATAGTAAAAGACTTATCTCACTTTATTCGCGGATACATGTATTCTTCATCGCCATGCATGGTCACGTATCCCACAGTCTGACCAGTTTGCTGGGCACCAGCCCCTCCTGTGATTTCCACAGATTGCTTGGAAGGGTGAGCAAGTTCACTGGCGGTGAAAACCATATGCAACATGTCTGTAACTCCCCTCCCCATCAAATTTACACGAGTAACATCCGACTGAACCTGCGGCACGAGTCCCTCACTCCAAGCCAAAGCCTTGATAGGCACACAACTTAAAGTATCATCACACTTGACAGTAACTGGCGAACCACACGAGGTAAAGGCAACCCAGCCGCTCCCTTCCAAATGCAAAGAGTACAGACCACCCACTATGACTCCGGCCGCATTGCCCATCATCTGCACCGAATGTTCCAATCTATCTTCAAAGGCTAACACACTACAACCCTGCAGATTAATCGCCTCATTGTCCAGATACAGGAGAATAACCTGATGGTTACCGTTGGCCAAGTAAAGCTGACCCCTCCCTTCGGCCACTCCCAAAAAGGAAGTTTCACCAGTGAAAGCCTTGTACAAGAAAAGCACAAGTCCCTCGTTAATCAAGCCGGGATCGCGGGCAAAGTGCAAATTGCCACTGTGCGCAGCCATACTAGCCGGACGCAACCAAAAAAGCTCCTTGTTTATATTAACGCGAACCATACTGTCCCCCACGATAACAAAGGGACAACCTTGCGAATTAGTTTTTTCAACCGTATGTTCGATAAACTTTTGCTCTTCAGCACCTACTGCAGCCTTGTTGCCATCTTCAGCCCCTTCCGTACCGCCAGTTACTTGTTTGTCGCCGGCTATATGCTCCGATTCCTTAAGCGTCGTACCATCAGCCTCAAACATCGCGCAGTCATTCTTGAGCATCACACGGCCAACCCCTCCTTTGCCTTCATATAAACCATGCAAATAAAGCTCCTCTCGGGTACGAGTGAAGAACTCACGCACACTGTGAAAGATTCTAGGACAATCAGAACGGGGCATAGCTTCCAACTAACGAGGACTAACAGAAAGGAACTGCAACTTGGGATTCTTTTCTACCGTATAATCTAAATCCCACTGCGATGGGAAAAGACATACCAAGCGGCCATCGCAATCGTTAACCCGCATAGCTAAACGTGAAGGTTCAAAAGATTCTAAATCTTCAGGGTTACCCACAACCCAGCGGGCTAAATGGAAGGAGATAGGCTCAAAGCGGGCCTCCACACTGTAATCGGTACGCAGACGATGTTCTACCACTTCAAATTGCAATTGGCCAACCGCTCCCATTATGGGCATGCGAAGCGAATCATCCTGAGGCCAGAATATTTGAATGGCTCCCTCGTTCTGCAAAAGCTCCAAGGCCTTGTTAAACTGCTTGCGTCGGGTGGGATCTTCCACCAGAACCCGACAGAAATGTTCAGGGGGAAACAGAGGTATGGGATCATATTGAATATTCTCGCCTTCCACCAAAGTGTCACCCAAAATCAGTTCACCAGAATTCACCAGCCCAACAACATCGCCGGGAAAAGCTTCATCGACAGTTTCGCGTTCTTGAGCAAAAAGACGCTGAGGATAAGCCAGCCGGATAATTTCACCCGTACGAGCACAACGCACCTTCATGCCGCGTTCAAAACGACCGGTACAAATTCTCAAGAAGGCCACCCGGTCACGGTGACGTGGGTTCATATCGGCCTGAATTTTAAAAACGAACCCGGAAAAAGTGGGAGTTTCGGGCGCTACCAGACCATGGTCACTGTTTCGAGCCGGCGGCGCGGGAACCATGTCAATAAAGTGGTCCAAAAAGAGCTGAACGCCGAAGTTGGTCAAGGCACTGCCGAAGAAAACAGGCGTAATTTCACCTCGAAGAAAAGCCTCCTGGTCAAACTCCTCGCCAGCCAGTTGCAGAAGTTCCAATTCCTCGTTAAAGTTACGGAAAATATCCTCAGGAACCATAGAGGCGATTTCTTCGGACTTGGGGTCCACTATCCTGACTTCTGCCTTGCGGGCGCCATGATCGCGGCGCTGGAAAAGATGCAGTCGGCCACTGGACAACTCATACACGCCCTTGAAATACTCGCCACTGCCCAAGGGCCAGTTCATGGGTACAGTGTGCACGTTTAAAACATGTTCAATTTCATCGGTAAGTTCCAAAGGATCCAGACTGGGGCGATCCAGTTTGTTTATAAAGGTTACCATGGGAATATGGCGACGTTTGCAGACCTCAAAGAGCTTCAAGGTCTGAGCCTCAATGCCCTTGGCTGCGTCTAGGACCATAATAACGCTATCCACGGCTAAAAGTGTACGGTAAGTATCCTCACTAAAGTCCTGGTGACCGGGCGTATCCAAAAGATTTAGAAGGTGGTCATTATACTCAAAGCTGAGCACAGTAGAACTCACCGAGATTCCGCGCTGCTTTTCAATTTCCATGAAGTCTGAAGCAGCGCTGGTCTGACTCCTCCTCGCCCGAACAACACCAGCCAAATTCACCGCTCCACCATAAAGGAGCAACTTTTCAGTAAGAGTGGTTTTACCAGCATCGGGGTGAGAGATGATGGCAAAAGTGCGGCGTCGACCAATTTCGCGTTTAATTTTCTCAGAATTTACCTTTCCGGTCTCTCCCACTGATTGTTTATCTCCAACTGACAGAACATTTCCCGCCGCTTCCATAGCATTTGCATTTTCCTGAATTTCCATGTCTCTATTTTCCTAAAACAATTTTACATAAAACGCCAAACTGAAACCGCCTCCGGCTTCTTTTACGGAAACCAGAGGCGGCCCAACGCATACTAACTAACGTTAGAACTTGTCAATAAGAGCGTAAACTGGAAGGAACACGGCCAAAAGCACGTAGCCCACAACAATACCCATACCAAAGATCATCAAAGGCTCAAGCATGGAGGTCATCGCTTCCAATACATGCTCTACCTCCATATCGTAGAAATCGGCCAGCTTATCCAACAACACAGGCAGATTTCCGGTTTCCTCACCGATAGCCACCATCTGGGTGAGCATGGGCGGGAACAAATTGGGGTGTTTCTTCAAAGGCTCCGACAAATGGGCACCCTGTTTAAGTCCCATCTGCACATCCATCAAAATATCGCCAATAACTGTGTTACCTACA
Source organism: uncultured bacterium (assembly GCA_900313515.1). Lineage (GTDB taxonomy): Bacteria > Vulcanimicrobiota > Xenobia > Xenobiales > Xenobiaceae > Bruticola. The sequence goes on from OMRK01000150.1 coordinate 4,244, forward strand.
GCCTTACTCACGATCTCCAAAGAGTGGACAACGGGCACACCACTGGAGATCAGCGTACCCAGCGTGCGGCAAAAACGTGAAAGGGCAACTTTCTGAACAACCGGCCCAATTAGCGGCATATTGATAAGCATGCCATCATATACACGCCGCCCCTTCTCCGTACGGATATACTGACTGACGAAATATCCTGTAAACCCCAGCACCACAAGGGCCCCCGCAATAAACTTTGGATCTGTACAAGTTTCCGTCACCCAAATAAGGCTTCTGGTTATTAAAGGCATCTGCACATCGATACCGGCGAACATGGCCACAAAAGTGGGGAAGACATAGTTCACCAGCACGAAAGTTACCAAACAGCAGGCGCCGAACACCACCATGGGATAAGTTGTAGCCGACGACACTTTGGCTCGGAGCTTTACCTCGCGCTCTAGCAGGTTAGCCAGACGATCCATAATTTCGCCCATCGATCCGGACATTTCGCCAGCCCGCACCATAGCAATGTATAGCTGATCAAAAACGTTGGGATGCTTGCTCATAGACTTAGCCAGAGTGTAACCCATGCGGACATCGTCGTGCACGTCATGCACCGCCTTACTCAAAGGACCATTAAGGGTTTGACGTCCCAAGCCATCTAAGCTACGCACAGTAGAAATACCGGCATTAAAGAGCACGGCAAACTGCCGCGTAAAAATGGCCACAGAGTACAGATCCGCCCTTTGAAAGCGAGCCCCCAATTCCTTGGCAAAACGTAAAGGATCGGAGCGTTCCTTAATATTGGTAACGGTATAGCGAATATTGCGCAGGTCACGTATAACCGACTGTTTATCGGGCGCTTCCACAGATCCATCGATGCTGCGTCCTCTGGAATCTACGGCAGTATAATCAAAAACTGGCATTGCGATCTAACGTCTCCAATCCCGCTATAGTGCACTGCAATTTATGAGCAGTAGAGCAATTCACTCCCCCCCTGCGCCCCACTTTCCGCCGGGCGCCTTTACCACTTGAGAGCTTCCCCGTATTTCTGTTCTGTGCGCCACTCCCGCCATGTCAACGAACTGCAACCAAGATCAGGAACGACCTAACAACCAGCCGGAAAGACATCCCAAGGACGAGTTATTTTTCCTTCTATGCAAAGAATTCCTTTCCTATTTATAAAAAAGCAATTTTAGAGAAGGCCGGATATTTTGCATAAATGAGACCCCACGTCACCAGAACGCACCGCAAGCCCTCTTGCTTCACATGCAGGGTTAAGGGAGTGATCAACTCACCGTTCTGCAAGCAACCTTCCTCCTTGCACTCACCACGAAAACATAAGACGTGGCTACCTCATCTAAGTGGACCGACCTACTTAGCGATATGACGCATAAATTATCGTCGCGCGAGCTAACCCAACGTAAAGAGATCATCTTAGAAGAGCAATGCAGCCACCCTTTTGTGCTTACGTTTTGTTAAAAAATGGTCAAATGAACGTCAAAATGTTAAAAATAGTCACCCAGACGACTAATTTTTCTTTACCATCCTCTTAACAAATGTATACTTTGAAGTGATACTGAACTAACTGAAAAGAGAAACGAGAAGGTCTAGGGTGTGTGAGCACCCCCCCGAGAGGAGCCTATTATGAACGATATAACCAGCAAATATGTAAACGATACACTGCGCCAGTTTTCGCAGATGCCCCAAATTACGGCTAATTCGTTTGCGAATCTTACCAGTAACCAGGTAGGAGGTACTCAGACCCAGCAGTCCGGTACGGCCTCGTCGTTTAGCAGCGACGCTTCCTTCCTTTCGCCGCAAGCCTCCACTATGCAGGGCTTTTCTTATTCTGCTCCGCCGAGTACAGGTTCCAATAGTTCTATGCCCCAAACTGGCTACGATGCCGCTTTAGATGCCAACGCTCAGAGCAGAATCAACAGCATCAACGATTTCCTCAATTCCCTGTTTGGCGGCTCTAGCAACTCTGGTAGTTCTGGCAGTGGCTTTGGTTTTGATATTCCCACCACTCCCACATACCCGGATTTCACCACCCCCACAACTCCTACTTATCCTGATTTCAGTACCCCCACCACTCCCACTTACCCGGACTACAGTTTCCCGGGCTACAGCACCCCCACATTCCCGGATTACAGCAATCCTACTGTCCCCGGCACGAGCAACAACAGCTCCTACGGCATGTCCACTCAGGCCCCTAAGGTGTTGGGTTACGGCAGCATTGAGAGTTGCGATGATTCTACACAGGCTTTAGCCGACGAACTGATCACCACCGGCCAGTGCACAGCCGAGCAGTTGACCATACTGCAAATGCCTAATAGCGGCGACAAGTACAACGAGGTTTACATCGATCAAGGCGACAATGGCGGCATCGTCGTAACGGTCAATGGAGATCACAAGTATAGTTACACTGCTGAGCAGGCCAAGTCTCTGATCATCTCCGGCGGCAGCGGTGAAGACAGGATTTACGGAAATTGCAGCAACGATTTGAACATTGCCGGCGGCGACGGTCACAACATTATCCGTGGCGGTTCTGGCAATGACATAATCTACGGTGGTTCCGGTAGCGATCATATTTACGGTGGCGCTGGCAAGGACGAAATCTTCGGCGGCAACGGCTTCGATGAGCTCTACGGTGGCACCGGTGATGATTACATTTACGGCGGACGCGGCAACGACACCATAGACGGTGGGCGCGGCTACGACACCATTTACGGCGGAGCCGGCGATGACAAGATCAACGGTGGCAACGACCGTAACCGCGACGTCCTTTATGGTGGCGACGGTAGCGACACCTTCGGCGAGGGCGAGGATTTGACCAATTACCGCTATGACAGCATCAAAGACAAGAAGAGCTATGACACCTTAGCCTATAAGGATGCTGACGGCAAGGGCGTCTACTATTGATCTGCTGGCAATAAAGTAGGGGGAGGATAGGGAGAGGCTGTCGCGCCAGATTATGGGTGCGGCGGCCTTGTTCCGTTTGCCCCCTAAAAAAAATGAGCCCGCGAAAAAGAGTTTGCAACTAACTCAAAATCTCAAGCGTCATTTTTCGGATTTTAAGCAAAATTCAAGGGAGAGAAAGTCCACACGCGGGAGCATAAAAAAAAAGAATCCGGCCATAAGCCGGACTTACGTTTTAAGTTTACAAACGCTGACCGAGCAGCAGAACCATATTGTCACAGTGAATCACCTCACTGTAACCGGGATGGCCCAAAATTTCGGCGGCACGGGCAGTGGACTGCCCCATTATAGAGGCAAGCTCAGCCTGACTGTAGTTGCACAGGCCGCGAGCAAAAACTTCCTCCTCGTTTCCCTTAACAACCACATTAACTAAGTCTCCAGCCCGGAAGCCTCCTTCACAATCGACAACCCCCACAGCCAAAAGGCTGCTGCCGCCATGGGAAAGAGCCCGAGCCGCCCCCTTGTCTATCACAATGAGTCCTTCCGGTTTGGCTGCCTCCGCCAGCCAACGCTGACGACTGTTAAGCTTAGTATCCTGACCTTCAAACAAGGTACCGAGATGTTCACCAGAGGCCAGGCGCAGAAGCGCGTTAGCAGCCTTGGCCGGTGCTACGACCATAGCTCCACCGTAGCGCATCACCATTTTGGCCGCCCGTAACTTAGAAGTAAGCCCACCGGTACCGCCGCGCGTAGTGGTGCCCTCATCTAAGGCTTCCACCTGGGGAGTGACTTCCCAAACCAGATCCACTATACGACGCCCCGTGTCCTTATCTATCTTGCCTCCCAAGCAGTAGCCTGCCCGCCGCTCTCCATTATTCGATTCATATATTTCAGACACAACGGAACCAGAATCTGCCGCAGCACTTGAATCCATAGCCATATCTTGCTCCGTGACAGACTCAGCCAGTACGCCCGCTGCTGAGGTAAAGTTTACCACTACATCGGCATTGATTATGGAGCCTACCATAGCTGATAGGCTGTCGTTATCGCCAAAGCGGATTTCACCGGTGGAGACGGAGTCGTTCTCGTTAATGATAGGTAAAACTCCGTATTTCAGTAGGGCATTAAGCGTATTACGAGCGTTGAGGTAACGATCTCTGGCTGCGACATCATCTCTGGTTAAGAGTACTTGAGCCACATTTATGCCAAGCATGGCAAAGAGATCCTTGTAACCATTCATTAGCTCCACCTGGCCCATGGCTGCCAGAGCCTGCTTAGAGGGCAAATTATCCTCCAATCCCTCAACCTGGAGGAGCTCCCTGGCCATACCTATGGCGCCCGAGCTAACCAGACAGATCCGACAACCTCTCTGGCGCAGAATGCTTATTTGAGATGCCAAACTCAAAAGTAGTTGCCCATTCAAGCGACCATGCTCCCCCACACACACACGAGTGCCCAGCTTGAGCACCCAGGTTTTAGCTCTTAATAAAGATTCACGCATAACCCACTAACTTTACACTCTCTGTTTCCACACGGCAAAAAGGCAAACAACATTAAAACTCATAAACTGAAGTTAAACCGCTCCCAGACTCGAGCTTTACTCCTGCTTCTGGCCACTATCTTCCCGTCTCTGTGTCGTCTATTTACCAGAAGAGGCCTGAGCGCTTTTGCCGTGTTCCTCCGGCTCGGCCAGGCTAGCTAAAGCTTGCCTAGCCTCAGGCATGCCCATAAGAGCCGCCTGCTCAAACATTTCCTTGGCTTTCTCTACATCTTTAGCTACACCATGACCGTTAAGATAACAAGCCCCTAGTCCGAACAGAGCAGGCGGATATTTCATTTGAGCCGCTTTGGCAAGCCAGGCTATCTCCTGCTGAGCATCTACAGCCACCCCCTTACCATCGCGATAGCATGAAGCTAAAGCGAAGGCTGCTACCTCCGACCCATGGTTGGCAGCTTCCGTAAGCCATTTAACAGCCGCTACGGGATCTTTACTCGTACCCTCTCCAGTAAGGTAACAGAGACCTAAAGTGTACTGGGCCAAAGTCACCCCGGATTTAGCAGCCATTGTATAATATTTTACAGCCAGCTGAGGATCTCTGGCTGTACCTTCGCCATTGTGATAGCACTGAGCTAAATTAAACTGAGCACCAGCAAAGCCGCTGTCGGCTGCCAGCTTATAAAAACGCACTGCCTTGGCTAAATCTCGAGTGACCCCTAACCCGCGATGATAGTAGGCGCCGACCGAATTACAGGCGGCGGCGTTACCATTCTGGGCGCAGAACAAATAGTAATGAAGAGCCTTATTGTAATCTTGCTTAACACCATTGCCGCGCTCGTAACAGTCGGCCAAAAAATAGCTAGCCTTAGGATCGCCCTGCTCGGCAGCTCTAATGAACCACTTAGCCGATTCCTCAGGATTGGCAGTTACGCCATATCCTCGTCGATAATAGATGCCCAAATTGGTCTGAGCAACAGCATAGCCTTGCTGGGCAGACTTCAAAAGATATTGGAAGGATTTACTGGGCGAAGCCGTCACACCGCTTCCGTTAGCCAAGCAGACTGAGTAATCGAACTGAGCTTCGGGAATTCCCATATCGGCAGCTTTAGCATAAAGAGCTGCCGCGCCTACAGCATCGCCTTTTCTGTTAAGCTCACTGGCTTGGGCATACAAGCTATAACCTTCTGCCTGTCCCGCCGAAGCCGGGGCGACAGGCTTAGTCCTTGGAGTCGAAGACGGAGTATTCGATTTTTCCTCCACCTTGACCGGCAGCTGAGCTACAGCTTCCTTACTCATTGAAGAAATGACTGGACTATCACCGGTAAAAAGGGCCGGCTTACGCTTCTTTGGCCGAGACGCAGCCCGGGGAACAGCCTCTCCATTCAAACCGTTGTTAGAAAGAATTGAAGTACTGTGACTGGCAGCAACGGCTTTATTGGCAGCCTGTTGAACACTACCACTTGCAGCAGAGGTGCCAACGGTCCGCTTCTCCAAATTTTCGGCAGTTTTTGTTCCAGTCTCCTTACCTTTTCCGTCAGACAAGGAACTGCCAACAGAACCCTGAGCAACTTTTGGGGAATCAGCAACAGAACCAGAAACCGGATTCCCGGAGACGTTCTCGGTGGAGGTCTGGGTAGAACTAGCTCCATATACAGCGACCCTGCTACCTGTGCTATTCTTCGAACCAGCCAAAGAAGACGTAGAAGTCTGGCGGTCTGCCCCAGTATCAACAGTACTCTTTCCACTGCTTCCGGTCGCCTTAGTGTCAGCACTAACCTTGCCGACTTCTGGGGCACCGGTGGATTTATCAGCCTCACTTACCACAGGAGTTCCAGAACTTCCGGAAGAGGGCGACTTTGTTTCAGTTTGCTCACCAGTGCAAGCTGTGAGTTGCGCCAACACAACTCCACAAGCCAGCCAGTACGACAGCCTTTTACGGTCGATAATCATATTCTTCCTCTCTGTGCAGGTTCCGCACCCCTATGCACGAGCCAACACATGTTTTCCTTTACTCAACAAAGGA
>OMRK01000151.1 GCA_900313515.1 uncultured bacterium
CACGCATGCAGGAAAGTTACCTAGCCGAACCTCCCCTGTATTTCCAACCGTCCTAGCCTATCGTTCGGCCCCAAAACGACTGAAAGGAAGGGAGCCCCCAGTGTGGTATTATAGCAAAGTATGCAGGACAAAGAAAGCGAGAACGCACAGAGCGAAACCTCTAGCCCGAGGAAAGTGCCCTCTACTCCCCACCCATTTTCGGATAAAGAAGTGCTGCGTTCAGGAGAGACCGAATTAGAAAGGGCCAACTCTTTAGATGAGACTACCTCCTCTTCCGCCTCGTCTGCTTCTCCAGCCTCTGTAGGCTCTTCCCCTCCTTTAACTGCAGACGCCCAAAGGTTGTTAGAGAACTCGGCTCACAATTCAGACAGTTCCGCCTCTTCGAAACTTGGAGACCGCTTATGCCCGCGTTGTTCCGGCACAGGGATATGCCGAGATTGCCATGGTAGCGGGCGCATTGCCTGCCCCGTATGTCGAGGCAGTGGAAAAGCAGGCTCCAACAATCAGGGCAAGGCCATTCCTTGCCGAGCCTGTAAAGGTACCAAACACATAGCCTGCCCACCCAAGTGCGAATCCTGCGGTGGCAAAGGCATAATTACGACCTCATTCCAGAAGGAGATTTTGGAAAAATACGCGCCACCGGCACTTTCTCACGGGCACGGTGCCAAAGTAACCAAAATTCTTATAATAATCTGCACAGCGCTCTACGCTTTAGAGATCCTACAGCCCTTCCAGTTTAATTTTTTAATAAGACCCTGGCTATACCCTTACGATCCCCATTCTAATCCCTGGGAATTGTGGCGTCTGTTCACTGCAGCCTTCCTGCATGGCGGAATTTCTCATCTGCTCTGCAACATGTACTGCCTCTACATTATAGGCGGCGAATTGGAAGACATAATTGGTAGCAAGCATTTCTTATTGCTGTTTTTGGCCGGTTGCTTGGGCGGCAATATTTTCTCTGTCCTTTTCAACCCGGCAGGCGGTATTGGTGCCTCTACGGGACTCTTTGCCATACTCACCGGCTACTGGGCCTTCAACAAACGCTGGGGACTGGGCGACACTAAACGCAGTCAGGATTACTTGTGGAGTGGCTTAGCTATTTTGGTCATAGGCCTGGCACTTAGCCAGACAGACGTGGGATTCCTGGACAACTGGGGTCATATTGGCGGTGGCCTGGCCGGTCTGCTCTATGTACTTTTCCAACGCAAACCACCTATACGTTAGAGACTTTCTCCACAAGAAATTACACCCCATTGGTACTTACCCAGGCACTAATTGAAACTTCCCAGGCCTAAAGTCAGAGAATTCTTGTTACCTGTCATTAAACAGTGGTTGACCAGTACATTTCTGTTAGGTCACAGCGCAAGATATGGGTGTACCGTCACCCATCGCAGAGCAGAATATATAGTTCCCTACGAAGTACGTCTGAATACTGCTATCGCCAACGTACTCAGTTGAGTTGCACCGGCAAATGAACGAGCGCCGGAGAAGCCACGCCGCAGCCCTGACGGCACTGCATACAAACTCCTGGCGCTCTATTTTTGATAACTCCTGCCCTTTTGGGAAGGAGTTATCAAAAACCTGGTGCTCCGTACGGAACTGCTCGGTCCTAGCGATAGGACTTCAGACGAATCTCCAGCTTGTAATGATCATGCCCCCAGTCCTCTCTGTCAACCTCAACCTCCAACTTCATGCCATCTTTTATGGCCTCAATGTCGGGCATGCTGGCGGCATCGTCATTGAACTCCTGCTCAATAATACGCCAACCATGCTTTTTGAGTCCTTGGACCACCTGATTGTACTCCCTCTCAGGCTGGGTCATAATATAATCCTTTTTGACCTTATACCCATACTCTTCGGCCCTAACAACTTTAAGACCAGTTATGTTGTCGATCCAACTTACATTTTCTGCTAACCCAGCCCAAGCTGGCAAAACCCCAAACAGCACAAGACATAAGGTAATCACAAATTTTTTCATGGCGATAGCACTCAAACTCTCTAAAAAGTATCACAAGGCCGCACCGCATCGGCTACGGCGTAGGTTCGCTGCCGTTCCAGCGTCTCCTGCTCAGCATCTTCCTGCCCAAGCATTACCGTTAAATCAAGTTAAAGTTAGATTATCTCTTAAATTCTGTTTTTTTTGCCAATCAGCTAAAAATCATTAAAAGGTATTTAACAGACATGTAAGAACGTTCAGCAAAATTATTCTCAGCTACCTTAGACTGGAGCTCCCAGCTCAGCCTGATAGTCTGGTTATTTTTATAAGGTAATTTTTTTGCATAATGACTATTAAACATATTGCTCCCATCCTAGGCACAATTCTCGGTCTAGGCATTCTAGCGCCCGCATGGGCTGCCCCCCTCTTTCCCGACGTACCCGAAAATATTTGGGCCCGAGATGCGGTAGCCACTTTAGCTTCCAAAGGTCTGGTGGAAGGATACCCCGATGGCACCTTTAAGGGTGACCGTCAAGCTTCACGTTGGGAAACGGCCCTCGTTGTGGCCCGTCTTCTCTCTCAGTTAGAAAATCAGCACGCTAGCTTGGCCACCAAGGCCGAATTGGCCGAACTCCAGAAGCTTGCGCAAAGCCTGCAGGACGAATTGCAGGCCCTGGGAGTGCGCACAGCTATTTTAGAAAAGAAGGTGGATAAACTAGATGCCCGCGTGAGCGAGCTTGAGCGCATCACCTTCTACGGTGAATACAATGCCCGCATCTACACCTCATCCCTGCGCAACACCGGCTTGGGTTCACTGGGTAATCCGGCTATTATTGAGTATAACGATGCTGTGGGCACCAATACCGGTGCAGGCGGCATTATTCCCGCGCCCTCAGCTGCGGCCGGATTTACCTTCAATACCTTTATGTTTGGCATTACTTCCGTGACCGACTGGTCCACCGGACGTCCAATGGTCAGCGGCACCAGCATCGGCCAGTCTCTTATGCTGGGCACTAACCTGCGCATAAGCGACAATATTGACTGCGGCGCCGAATTCAGTGCTTACTCCAGTTGCGGCAACAACGTAATCGATGCTTTCTGGGGCGTGCCTCAACCTTATCTTAGTAACCCATTCACTGCTACCATAGGCACAAAGAACAATCCGCAAGGTCTTGATCACACCCCTTACGTGAAGATGGCCCTGGATCATTTCTGGATACACCATAAACCTAGTAACATAACTCTCACCGTGGGCAGCTTTAAGGATCAGAATTTTTCGCCTATGGTATATGTGCCAGAACGCAACCCTAACGCCTGGGGTGACTATTTTCTCAACTCTTACGGCGTCCAACTCAAAGGTGATCATAAGATTTCCGATAAGTGGAATTTTAAATGGGAAGCTATGGGCACGCGCCTGGCTAACGGCTTCTTAAATAGCCTTTTTGACCAGGATAGTTACCACTCTCGAGCCGGTGGATTCAACGTAGATTTCTCCTACAACGAGGGCCAGGGTAATTTTAAGGCTAACCTTCTGCATGTTGTCGATGGTCCCTCAGAGACTGGAAACGTCGCCTTAGGTCTGCATTTCCAAGATAACTTCACCTTAAATTGGGTGAATCCCAATGGCTACTACATCAATCAACTAGGAGCTGGTACAGAATCGGTGGCTGGCATGGGCTCCACCACCGACCGCCGCCCCATACCTATGGTAGCCGCAGCCGGCAACGATGGTATTACTGGCATTGCCGGTGTTCCCAATCTGGGAGGCATAGGTGCCCAAGACATGCTTAATTACGGCTTCAGCGCAGACTATGAATTTGATCTAAAAGGCGTAAAGCCCAAGATTTACGCTGATTATGCCCACACGAATTACAAGCCCTCCAAGAATTCTTCCTACTCGGTGGGTGGCAATGCCTGGAGAGCAGGCCTAGACTTTACCACCCTTAACGATACCTTAACGATTGGTGGCAAGTACGTCTCCACCGATCCCACCTTTGATCCCTTCATTCTCAACTACCCGGCTATAAACGGCATAAGCAACACCCTCTGGAACGTGCCCGGCTTCAATTATTACAACTCCATGTATTCTCTACATGACGTACAGCAGTTCACCCATAACCGCAAGGGTTGGATGGCCAAATTGGACTGGCGCTTCTGCCGCACCGGAAAAATCACAGCGGAATACAAGTCACTGGAGCAAACAAAAACCTCCTGCCAAGATGTGCGTTACTCGGCCAATTCCATTGCCGCAGGCACACCTAACACTACAGTATTAGGCTTCTCACCCGGTTTTATGGATCCAGTTTTCCATGGTTTCTCGGCTGAGACCTTTGCTCCCGACGGCAATGGTAACGACTTGGGAACCGTGCTGGAAAACCCGCGCGGCAAAGCTACCAACTGGTCCGTAAGCGCAGGATTCAAATATCCCCTGGAGCCTAAGAAGAACAAGCGTTGCGTGGGAATTTCCGGCGGTGCTCGCAGTACCCACTTCACCCGCCACTCTCAGTTGGGCAGTATTCTGACCACTCCCACCCGTTTCGGATCAGAGAGCCAGAATTACGTAAACTTCTACCTGGATGCCTGGGCTGCGAATATTAGTTATGACATCACCACCGATTGGCATCTTAATGTCGGTTACAAGTCGATCGATCTTTACGGCCATCTAGATCCTTTGGGAGTTATGTGCAATTATGCTAACACCATAGGCTCCAGCGACTTTGACATTATCGATATGGAACAACGCATTCCCAGTATCAGCATCGATTGGGATATTAACGATCATATGAGCTGGGGAGCCATGGGTGAATTCTTCACTACCCATGACCGCATGAAGGAAGATGTCTTTGCCAGTCCTGGCATTCCAGCCATGAACATTTCCTTTGGCCCTCAACAGGGCGCCCATCCCTTCAACTGGCAGGGATATATGTTTACAACCCACATGAACTTTAAGTTCTAAAGTGTTTAAAAAAGGGGGCTAACGGATCTAACTTAGGTTCCAGGAGCTCTCCTTGGCCGTACTTTCCGAGGCGGCTCCCAAAAACCGGATTAAGTTCTGAGGACCCTCTTAGGTCGTTCAGCGGCTGAGTTCAATAAACAAAACGAAGGCTCCGCGATGGTGAACCACTTCACCTTTCGCGGAGCCTTCTACTTTCGAGACTCTAAAACAGCCAGTCCCCTGCCCTTAAAAACGCACTACGTCACTTCCGGCAGGACAGATCCTAGCTATTGTCTCAGTTGAACATCTTCTCTATCCCCTCAGCGAAGTTTTTCTCCACTTCGCGGCGCTTGATCTTCTGAGTGGGAGTAAGCTCGCCCATTGAGAAAGAGAAATCGCGTGGGGAGATGTAGAAGCGCTTTACTTTTTCATAGGGCGAAAGCGGTTCGCAAGCCCTGTTAATTTCACCTCGGATAAGCTCCTGTACAGCTGAGTGTTCAACCATTTCTTGTTCGGAGCTAACTTCAATCTTATTCTTCTCACACCAACCGGAAAGCTTCTCAAAGTTAGGCACAACAATGGCTCCCACGCAACTGCGGTTATTGCCCACCAGCACCACTTTATCGATCCATTCGCTCTTAACCAGAACCGCCTCTATTTGAGCAGGGGCCACATTCTTGCCGTTGGAGAGCACCAGCAAGTTCTTTTTGCGGTCGGTCAAAAAGACGCTACCGTTATCTATATAACCGACATCGCCGGTGTGGAACCAGCCTTCGCTGTCTATAGCTTCTGCTGTAGCCTCCGGACGCTTAAAGTAGCCACGCATCACATGCGGTCCTTTGGTCAAAAGCTCACCATCGGGAGCAATCATGGCCTGAATGCCGGGAATAACCTCCCCAACTGATCCGGGACGAATGTTATTAACTCGATTTACACAGATCACCGGACTGGTCTCAGTTAAACCGTATCCCTCGCGCAAGTTAAAGCCTATATTTAAGAAGAACTCGCAAACCTCCGCAGGAAGAGGAGCGCCGCCGGAAATAATCATGCGCAAACGACCTCCGGTCTTTTTGAGCACATCATTAAAAAGCATCTTGCGGGTAATGGTATGCAGAATGCGCCCTGCCCTATCTACACGCCCTAAACGTTTATTGGCATTGTAGGAACGACCAACTTTCAAAGCCCAATGGTAAGGTTTGCTCTTAAAACCAGTCATGCGGGCGGCAGCTCGCTCATAAATCTTACTGTAAAGGGCAGGAACGCTGGTGAAGGTGGTAGGCTTCAAGGTCTGCATATCTTGCAGAACGGAGATAAGGCTCTGCGCCAGGCCTATGGAGGCTCCTACTGTGGTTACGAAATATAAAAAGATACGCTCAAATACATGAGCCCAGGGCAAGAAGGAAAGGTGCACATCGGAATGCTGCAGATCTACGATAGGTTTTAAGCAGTCGATCTGACTGCAGAAATTGCCATGCATGAGCATTACACCTTTGGGATCGCCAGTGGTACCCGAGGTATAGATGATGCTGGCTACATCGGAAGTGCGCAAGCTGTTTACAATTTCCTCTATGCGCGCCTGGTGACGATTTAGATGGATCCTACCGTAACTCAAAAACTCCTTCCAGCTCCAGAGCTGCTTAGTACTGTGCACACCATCTGGAAGCACTGGAGTTATAATATGCTGAAGCTCCGGGAGCTCCGACTCAACAGCCAAAACCTTGTGCAATTGCTCCTTAGTCAAAACAAATAGAACCTTGGCACCACAATCCTTGGCTATATAAGCGAACTCACCCTGGCTCAAAGTGGCATACATGGGGACATGCACGCATCCTACGTGAGTCGTGCCAAAATCTACCACCGGCCACTCCAAGCAGTTGTTGGAGAAGTTGGCCACCCTATCACCAGGTTGACATCCCAAATCTAGAAGCGCACAAGCGAAGAAGATAACCTCTTGATAAATTTCATTGTAGGTCTTAAAGATGTACTCATCCCCGGAGCGTGTGCCCAAATAATTGCAATCACCGTATTCATCTACAGTGCGGCGGAGCATTTCCGGCAGAGTCTTAGTGCCCGCTCCCGCCGCCCATTCCTGAAATTCCTTGCTTATAGGGAATTTGTCACCCAGCCCCAAATTTTTAGAGATAAGGCTCTCCTCTGTGGTCATATCTTGAACGTTCTTCACGAATCTACCTCAAATAACAAAAAATCATTGTCTTCCAAAAGACAACGCCCCACCAGGCCGCACTCTGTTAAAAAAACGGGCAACGGCCGTCATCATAGAAAAAAAACAAATTTCCCTGCGAATACCAACCCACTCTTCTTAATACCTGCTAACTATCATAAATTCCACCAGTTAAACTGCTACGCACGCATAAGAAAGCCACCCCAAGCATTATCACACTGAAAATTCCAAAAATGGCCAAATATTGTAAAACCTGCCCACAGACTTGCTGCCTTATATAAAACTGCTGCGATTCCGGCAGCGTAGGATAAAGGCGACGCAAATTGGAACTGTCCTTATACTTGTCCAGCATTCCGGGGCGATCATACTCAAGCTTACCCTGAGCTTCCTCTGTTTCAACCCCATAATGTTGTTCACTTACTTTCTCCAAAACAGGCTTCCACCAGCGGAATGATTCAAAATATTCAAAGGAATGGTAGTCAAGCGCGCCTATCCCTGACGGAGCCAGAGCGAAGGGACTCACAGCTCCCCACACAGGAATTTTACTTTCGTGAACTTGGGCAGGCAGAGAAACGAGTATAATTGTCAACGCGGCCGCCAACGTGACTAGGCGCGGTACAACCTTAAATTTTGCTCCCCATACGGCTAAGGAAAGGCTAAACCAAAGGAGAAAAATTTCCAACTGTGAAAAGCGCTCAATTACCTGCCCGAGCAGAGCTGCAAAGATAAAAAAAGCAGCGAAATTACGCACTTCAGCAAGACGAGCAGTTGGACTATCGCAACTACTAACTCCCCAGAACAGTCCCAACCCCAGGGCCAAACATATGGAAAACATCATAATTGCAGCTCCAGCTGCCAACGTCAACCAGCCGACGCTGTTGCCGAAAAGATTCAGTAGTGAGAATCCTCCCACAAACATGAGCACAAACTGGCAATGGGGTTTAGCGAAGGCCAACAACTTCAGAATCAGGATCTTACTGCATCCCTGGGGTGTGGTCTCCAAAATTTGAAAAATGCCCGATTCACGTTCTGAGGCCACAGCTACAGCCAGCTGAGGAGACAAATACCAATAGTGGGCGACCATGAACAGAGCTGCTATCCAGCAGAAAAGGCGCTCGACCGAAAAGCCGCTGCCCAATCCTCCTACTGAGAAGAAAGTTCCGCCTATAACATACAGAACTACAGCAACCACCAGCAAGATGACATACTCGAAACGGCCGCACTTGCTGTATTTTTTCACCAAACTGTTCTCATGCCGCCAGGTCTGCTCCCCAACCCTACCCCAGGATTCTGCGCCCCCGCAGCGCTCTACAATTTTTCTCCAAGTCTCCTTAACTCTATTTATCATAGTCTGCACCTAAATCACAGTTTGCCACTAATCACTTCCTAACATTTTAGGCTAATCTCTCCATTAGCGCAATCTATCGAAATAGATACGAGCCTAAACAGCCCTGCCTATGCGAGATCACTGCCTCCCCTGTTTTAGCTATTGGGACACAATAAAGCGGTGCCGAGCAAATTTATCTACTTAACAAGGCAGCTAAGTTC
>OMRK01000153.1 GCA_900313515.1 uncultured bacterium
AAAATATGTCGCCTCCAAGATTATCTCGAATGCTCAGCACTTCTAGCTATTCTTTTTTTACCTTCTCCAAACGTTTTGAATGTAGCTAACTGTTTTGGGGGAGCAGGTTAAACGTTTCACACGCTTATTTTGAGTGCTACTTTTTGACTTCTATTCAAGTAGAGCAGGGATATTGCTTCAATGAGGGGGAAGGCTCGGACATAGCAGATTGAACGGCTGACCCACCTGAATTTATATCAGCCAGGCGATCTGTCAATTGCGGAAAGTGCCAGAAAAGCTGTCATGCCATTAGAAGAAATTACCATTAAAGGGGCGCGGGAAAACAACTTAAAGAATATCAGCTTAACTATTCCACGCAATAAAATGACGGTGGTCACCGGCCTTTCCGGATCGGGTAAATCCTCGCTGGTCTTCGATACTATCTACGCCGAAGGCCGCAGGCGTTACATGGAATCGCTCTCCTCCTATGCCCGTCAGTTTTTAGGGCGCATCGATAAGCCCCAAGTGGATAGCTTGGAAGGTCTGTCCCCTTCTATTTCTATAGATCAGAAGGGAGTTTCGGCTAATCCTCGCTCAACTGTTGGCACTGTTACCGAAATTTACGACTACCTGCGCCTTCTCTACGCTCGCATCGGTCATCCCCACTGTCCCCAGTGCGGTCGAGAGATATTTCCTCAAACTCTGGATCAGATCGTCGATATAATTCTTAATAACCCTGAAAATACCAAATTTAATATTCTCGCCCCCCTCGTTCGCGGGCGCAAGGGGCAGTATCAGAAACTTCTCAAAGATACACTCGATCGTGGCTACAGCCGAGTGCGTATCGATGGCCAGATTATACGCTTGGAAGGCGATGAGGATATCCCTCAGCTCGATCGCTATGTTATACACAACATAGAAATAGTGGTGGATCGCATCGTAGTAAAGCCGCAGAACCGTCACCGCATTGCCGAATCGGTGGAGTTGGCTTTGAAACTGGGTGATGGCGTAATTATTCTGCAAAACCTTAACCCTATTTCGCAGGCCTCCCCTGTGGCCACCGCTCCACCCTCCGAACAGCTCTACAGCCAGAATTTAGCCTGCCTGGAGTGCGGCCTCTCCTTTGCCGCCCTGGAGCCGCGCCTCTTCTCCTTTAACTCGCCTTTTGGCGCCTGTCCCGAATGTAGCGGCTTAGGTTTCATCTCCAAGCTGGATCTCAGCTTGGTTATTCCGGATCCCACTCTCAGCTTAGCTGAGGGGGCGTTGGCACCCTGGGGTAAGCCCATCTACTCTATGCGTTTCCATATGCGCGAAACCTGGTTTTGGAGTCAGATGGAAAAATTGGCCGAGATAGGAGCCGTAGATTTGGACACTCCCTGGCAGGATCTTCCTAAAAATATGCAGGGCCTGGTTCTTTACGGCGATCCCCAGGATTTGATCTCTCCCCATTTTGTGGGGGCCCTGCCCATGCTGGAGCGCCGCTACAAGGAGAGTGAATCGGAATGGGCCATAGAGGAGCTGAACCGCTTCCGAGTGTTGCTCCCATGTCAGGCCTGTCAGGGCACGCGCCTAAAACCCGAGGCTCGCAGCGTTACCGTGGCCGATGTGCCTATTGCCAAGTTCTGCGCCCTTTCCATAACAGAAGCTCTGGATTGGGTTGCCAGTTTAAGCCTCTCTCCCAAAGAACAAAAGATAGCCGAGATGATCCTGCGTGAGCTCAAAGCCCGCTTCCAATTTTTAATAAACGTCGGCCTGGATTATCTGAGCCTAGATCGCACAGCTTCCACCCTTTCTGGCGGTGAGGCCCAACGCATAAGGTTGGCCACCCAGATTGGCTCCGGTTTGGTAGGGGTGCTCTACATTTTGGATGAGCCCTCCATTGGCCTGCACCAGCGTGACAATCAACGTCTTTTGGAAACCCTGCACCATCTGCGCGATTTGGGCAATACCCTAATTGTGGTAGAACATGATGAAGATACCATAAGGGCGGCCGACCATATTGTCGATATCGGTCCAGGCGCCGGTGTACATGGTGGTGAGATTGTGGCTCAGGGAAAACTGCAGGACGTTATTGCCGAACCTCGTTCACTCACCGGTGCTTACCTGGGTGGACGATGTCGCGTTGAGGTTCCTTTTCTGCGCCGACAGGTTGACGGTCGGCATCTATTTTTGCGCGGCTGTACTCAGAATAATTTGAAAAATATCGATGTAGACATCCCCCTGGGGGTTATGGTGGGAGTTACCGGTGTTTCCGGCTCGGGTAAGAGCACCTTGGTAAACGAAATTCTTTACAAGAACCTGGCTCAGAACTTGGGTTTGAGTGTCGAAAATGTCGGTCGCTGCCGTGAAATTGAGGGGCGTGAGCTTATCGACAAACTGATCGTTATAGACCAAACCCCCATAGGCCGCACTCCTCGCTCCAATCCGGCCACTTATACCGGCATGTTCGATGCTATAAGAACCCTCTTTGCTCAATCCAAGGGCGCCAAGATGCGCGGTTACAAGCCGGGCCGTTTTTCCTTCAATATAAAAGGCGGCCGCTGTGAGGCCTGCCAGGGTCAGGGCATTCTCAAAATTGAAATGAACTTTCTGCCCGACGTGTTCGTGCCTTGCGAGGTCTGCCATGGCGCTAGGTACAACCGCGAAACCCTTGAGGTTCAATTTAAGGATAAAAATATAGCCGAAGTCCTCAATATGACAGTAGAGGAGGCCCTGGAATTTTTCGATAACCATCAGCGCATTCGCTCACGACTGCAGACTCTCTACGATGTGGGCTTGGGATACATCCGCCTGGGCCAGGCCGCCACTACTCTTTCCGGTGGCGAGGCTCAGCGAGTCAAGCTAGCCACTGAGCTTTCTAAAAAGGCTCTAGGAAGCACTCTCTACATTTTGGACGAGCCCACCACCGGCCTGCATTTCGATGATATAGCCAAACTTATGGAGGTGCTACACCGTCTTGTGGAAGCCGGTGGCTCTATGGTTATCATTGAACATAATTTAGACGTTATAAAGTGTTGTGACTGGTTGATCGACCTGGGGCCGGAGGGAGGCTCCCGAGGTGGTGAGATTGTGGCCTGCGGTACCCCTGAACAGGTGGCCCGTAACGAGCATTCCTGGACGGGAAAGTTCCTTAAGCAGGTTTTAGCTTAAGGTTAGTCAAAAAAAACTGAGAGTTCATTTTGCATATCTGAAGGATATTAGACAATTGGGTATAGCCGGTGATATTGCCATTATCATAGTAGTGGCTCTGGTTTGTGGATTGGTGGCTCAGAAGCTTAAGCTGCCTGCTCTTTTGGGATATATTGTGGCGGGCATTATCATAGGTCCCCACACTATGGGGCTTAGTGTAGATAATTATGATCAGATAGAAATGCTAGCCGACATAGGCGTGGCTCTCCTGCTCTTCTGTGCCGGGTTGGAGTTCCCCATTGAGAAGCTTTCGCCGGTGAAGTACATCGCCCTGATCGGCACACCCATTCAAATTCTAGCGGCTGTGGGTTTGGGGTGCTTAATAGGTTTTTTAAGCGGCTGGAACTGGGTGCACTGTGTCTGGTTCGGCTGCATCATCTCCGTTTCCAGCACCATGGTTGTTCTAAAGATTTTGGGCGATAAGGGGCTCGCCGGCACGCTTTCTAGCCAGGTTATGACAGCTATTCTTATCATACAAGACTTAGCCGTGATCCCTATGCTGATTCTGCTCCCCGTGTTAAACAACTTGAGCGCTGGCGCGGGAATTTTGGGAATGGCCCTTCTTAAGTCGGTAGTTTTGGTAGGTGTGGTGGCCGGAATTGGCTCGACAGCTGTACCTGAATTTATTGCCCGTGTGGCCGCTTGGGGTTCGCGCGAGCTCTTCATGGTTACGGTGCTGGCCATGGGCCTGGGAATGGGGCTACTCACCTATCACATAGGATTATCCTTCGCCTTCGGAGCTTTCCTGGCTGGCATGCTGCTCTCCCGTTCCGACTTCAGCCACCATGCTTTAAGTGAGATAACTCCACTGCGCGACCTTTTCTCGCTGCT
>OMRK01000143.1 GCA_900313515.1 uncultured bacterium
CAAGGATAAATCGTTCAAATTATCGAGAATAGGCTTGTCGTACTCGTCTATTAAAACTACCACAGGGCCAAATTTTTTATAAAGAGTAAAAATAAGCTTTAGTAATGTTCCACTTGCTGTTTTTTCCGAAGGTATATGGATATCGTGTAAAAAAGCGAAATCTTCCAATATTTTTATAAGTGAATCATCCAACTCTTCGGCTGTTGTATATGCACGCAGACCGCTTATGTCTATCCTTAAAACCGGCAAGGGAGCTTTAGAGCGTTCTTTTACCCATTCTTGGGCTGCTAATCCACAAAACAACTCAGCCTGGCCGCTAAACATCGCCTCCAATGTAGATAATGTTAAAGACTTGCCGAAACGGCGGGGACGAGACAAGAAGTATCGGCGACCACTTTGGATAAGTTTCAACAGCTGCGCCGTCTTATCAACGTAGAGAAGATTATCTCTGCGCAGTGATGTAAAACTTTGTACGCCTATCGGCAACTCTTGCATTTTGGCCATCTCCTTATCAATTCAATTATGCAAGGATGATGAAATCCGGCGCCTTGCCTAGCTGAGGGCAATTTAACTTTGCTGGACATGGCTTAGGGGTGGCTCTGCAACGAATGGGCGGAAACTGTAAGCTCCCCTCTTCCAGTCGTCGCTGATGATGCCGCTTTAGCGACGAGCAAAAAACAAGTAACCTACGGGAGCGTCAAGACCGGAAAGAGGCCGCTCCCGCGGTGGTGGGCAGAGCATCCCAGGGGCTACTTCAAGAAGGCCTTCATAAGCTCGGTTAGAGCCCGCTGATCCTTTGCACTGGTTAGCTCTCGGGCCGAGTGCATCGATAACAGGGGAACACCTATGTCCATTGTGCGGATAGGTACCATAGCGGAGGCAATGGAACCCAAAGTTGAACCTCCCCGGCTATCGCTGCGGTTTACGAAATCTTGGCAGGGGATGTCATTTACCTGACAGAGTCGTCGGGTTATGGCTATAGCCTCCGCATCTCCAGCGTAAGCTTGACTGGCCGCCTGCTTAATAACTACGCCGCCACCCAGTACAGCCTTAACTTGGGGATCGCTTTTATCAGTATAATTAGGATGCATGGCATGAGCTACGTCTACCGAGAGGCAGAATCCAGAGGCTAAATCATTACAAAGATCCTCTTCCTCTTTGCCTAAAGCCGTGTAAATACGGCTTAGAATTTGGCCCAACATGGTAGAGGCGGCGCCCTGCTTGGTACGGCTACCCACCTCTTCGTTGTCGAAAATGGCCATCATATTTAAGCCCTTCTGATTCTCGGAGGCCATAATTCCGTCCAGGCAGGCTTTGACGGAGGTTAAGTTGTCCAAGCGCGGGGAGGAAACGAACTCCTCATTTAAGCCCAAAAGGCAACCCTGTTCAATTGGGTAAGTGGAAAGATCGTAAGATAAAATGGCCTCCGGCTCGATGTCGCCGTCTATATTCTGGGCTAACCAGCTTAAAAAAGAGGGTCTAGCTTTAGCGTCGGGATTTAGGGGATCGGATTTTGCGGAAAGGGCAGTTAAGGGAAGCATATCCTTTTGAGCGTTCAACGCGCCTTTATCGTTTACTTCGCGGTCGATATGGATGGCCAGGCTGGGTATGACCATGAGAGGGCGCCTAAAGTCAACTAGGCGCACTTGCGGGTTGAAGACATCCTCATTTTCGCTGGAGTTACGCAGCACCACCTTACCAGCCAGCGAAAGAGGGCGATCCAGCCAGCTGCGGAAGATGACGCCGCCGTAAGGCTCAACGTTGAGGCTCTCGTAGCCGTCTCTTATGAATCCTGCCGATGGCTTAAGTCGGAAGCAGGGAAAATCGGTATGGGCGGCGGCAATGTGCAGATTACCTTCCTTTTGGCCAACCACAAAAGCTACCAGCGAGGAATCGAAAATCTTCACGAAATATTTCTCACCTTTATTGAGCTTCCATTTGCTGGCCAGTGAAAGTTCCTTAAAGCCGACTTGCATAAGCCTTGTAGCTACAGTCTTTACTGTGTGGTAAGGCGAGGTGCACTCACCGATAAAATTAAACAATTCCTGAATATCGCCGTTTGCATCCATCTCTTTTTGACCTCAAAAAATTTTTGCTGCTGGGCAGCAGTTTTGACAGAACCAGCTTGAATCCATTCTTTGAACGGAAAGTGTTGTTCGGATTGTGGGGGAAGCGCCGTGGAGTTGTGGACAAGCCTTGCTGTGTGGTCTCTGCTAACCGTGAGTTCGCCGCCCACCGTGATGGGGGCTGAGTCTGTGGTCAGTGGGCAAGGCCTGCCGAGCAATGGTCGCCCGCCGCGGGGCGTTTCGGAATGAGCCTGTGAGCATCGGGTAAATCGTTGCCGAGCGGTTGCGTCTGTTTTAGATGCTGTTAGGTGAGCTTTTGGAATAGATAAAGCCGGGGCGGGGAAAAAACATAATTTGCCTAATAAAGTTAAGTGCACGCGGGTTCTCCCGATCCTGACCGCACTGGAGGGTAGGCCTTCAAATAGAATGTTGGACAGGCTGTGTAGCGCATATCACACCTCGGCGGTTAGGCGTTCAAGCGGAACCTCGAGCAAGCGGTGTGGCGACCTGCTAGCGCAAAAATGGGTCTTAGGCCTGAAGTTTTTTAGATTAACGAAAACATGGAAAAATTGCCTCAAAAACCTGTAGAGTGCGAGCTTAAGTGGAGCTTAAAAAGTAAGGCTCAGTGGGAAGCCTGGCAGAAGAACATGGGCTGCCAGCCGCAACGTCGATTGGAGCAAGTCAATATTTATTTGGATACTCCTGATGGCTATTTTGCCGTAAGGCGGAGCATGCTGCGGCTACGTTGCCAGAATGGTCAATGGCTGTTCGTCTATAAGCGTGGTCTATCCATAAGTGACGGCTATTTCTCGGCCTTGGAGATAGAGGAGCCGGTGAGCAGTGAGCAGGCCAAGGCTATCCAGATGGGCCAGTTGGCGACGGCCGGTGCTGAGGTTGAATTTTGGCAGTCGAGTCGGGTTTTGCAAGCTCTACGTGATGATGGCTTTGGGGGAACCTGGCAGGTGGTGGGGGAGGTGCGTAATTTGCGCCAAGTTTGGCCCTTGTCGCTTTGGGGTCAGGACTGGGCCTTAGAGCGCACGGAAAAGTTTGAACTGGATGCTACGTTCTTTGAAAAGGGCAGCTCACAGGCCGATTATGAGCTGGAGTTGGAAACCCGAGAGCCGGAACTTCTGCGTCCAGCCGTTGAAAAATGGGCTCTTGAGCATGGCCTAGAGCTTTGCCCCCAGCAATCTACTAAGTATGAGCGCTTTTTACGTTCGTGCGGGGTGAATCGGCCCATTATTTCCTGTTTAATGCCAATTTATAATTGTGAATCTACCTTAAAACAGGCGGTTCGCTCCATAATATGGCAGACTTTTAAATCTTGGGAACTTATTTTGGTAGATGATGGTTCCACCGACTCTACCTATAAGTTGGCCTCCGAGCTGGCGGCCTGTGAGCCGCGTATTCGCCTTTTCCGTCAGGAGCACGCCGGTATAGTGGCAGCTCTCAATAAGGCCTGGTCTTATAGTCGAGCGCCTTTTGTAGCTCGTATGGATGCGGATGATATCTCACATCCCCAACGTTTTAATGAGCAACTGCGCTATTTGCAGGAACACAAGGAGTTAGCAGCGGTAGGTTCACAGGTGCGCATTTTCCCCAAACGTGACATTACCGAGGGCATGTTGCGATATGAGCGCTGGCTCAACCGAGCCTGCAGCTGGCAGGCCTTGGAGCGCGGCATATTTGTGGAAAGCCCCTTGGTTCATCCTTCTGTCTTAATGCGCCGGGAGCCGGTGGAGCAGGTGGGGCTCTACCAGGACGGAACCTGGCCGGAGGATTATCATCTTTGGTTGAGGTTGTGGATCAATGGCTTCCAAATGGCCAAGGTGCCCAGGGTGCTTTTCTTCTGGCGTGATAGTCCCCGGCGCTTAACTCGTATAGATAAGCGTTGCAGTCATGAAGCCTTGCGCCGTTTGAAGGTTCGCTTTTTCCTGCAGGCTTTCTTTCCGGCTGAGTCGGAGCTGTCAACAGAGCACGAGGCCGGAGCACAGAGAAGTTCGAGAGCTTTGCCCGCTTGTAAGCGTAACCTGATAATTTGGGGAGCTGGTCCCAACGGTAAGGCTTTGGCCAAAACGCTCAGGGAGTACGGTTTAGAACCCACCTATTTCACCGATATTGTACCAGCTCGTCATGGTCAGATCATCTGCGGTCTTAGGGTGTTACCCTTCGATAAATTGCCCGAGCCGCAGGATTATTTCTTGGTTACGGCTGTGGGGAATCCTCGATCTCGAGCGGAGATCAGGGCATTTTTGGAGGAACGGGGTTGGAAAGAAGGACGTGATTTCTGTTGCATGGCTGGAATCTCGGATAATTAACCCGTTTGGTGTGGTCTTTTCTTGACAATATGCGGCGGAAAGAATAGAATAAGGATCCGAGTTTTTGGGGCCTGGTTTGCCCCCCTTATCAACCGGCTGTGTATTTCCCCTGATATTTGGCCGTTGCGGAAGGAAGTGAGCAAAGAATGGAAACCGTAGTCGGTGAAAATGAACCTATTGAAACCGCGTTAAAGCGTTTCCGGCGTCAGTGTCAGAAAGAGGGCGTTATAGCTGAGATCAGAAAGCGCGAGTTCTACGACAAGCCCAGTGTGCGTCGTAAGAAGAAGGCCCTGGCTGCCCGTCGTCGTCGCCGTCGTTAAACGGCCCGAGCGTGAGCAGACGCTGAGCAAAAAAGACAGTTACTGGTATTTGCGCCGGTGGTTGTCTTTTTTTTATGTCTAGGATTATAGCGCTTAAACAAAATATAGCGCCTCAACAACATGGCCGAGGTTTTAAAATTACAACCGCGGCCAGGCCGTAAGGCGTACCTTTTAAGTGCGGTGACTAAAGATATACAAATATAATCAGATTTAGGGGTTGGAGCGCGCCACCTGTGGGGAAAGATGCAGCGGGAAAATTTACAGGAGTAGCACCACCTTCTTATTTCAACGACTGCCTTGATCGTCGAGCAGATCTAAAATGTGCTGAGCTGCCTCGAGGAAGGTTTCCCGCTGGGCCCAAAGGCGGGCATGATCACTTAAAATTTGCTTGTAATCTGGATTATTTAAAATGTTGTGAATGGCCTGCCAGAGTTCGGGACCGGGATGGATATCGTTTTCGACAATAATGCCGGTGTGGGGCTTGATAGTCTGGCGAGCTCCTGGGGTATCCAGAGCCACTACTGGGGTACCCGCCTGCATGGCCTCCATGGTGGTTAGGCCGTAGCTCTCGTGGCAACTGGTGGAAACAAACACATCAGCTCGAGCCAACAGGGCTGCCTTGCGCAGATCGCCTACATGTCCGGGATAAATCACTCGAACCTTGTGCAACTTCTCGGTCATGCTTCTGAGCTTTTTAAAAAAACGCGGACCTTGCATGTAAGAAGCTGAGCCACAAATGAAAACGGTCAAATGAGCGGGCAACTTACCTACCTGCTCTGCCCACAGCAGGGCTTCCAAAAGTTTGTTCTGAGCTTTCTCAGGAGAAATGCGTGAGAGGGTGACAATAACGGGATCATTAGCATTGAGATTAAACTCACTGTTGATTTGGGGAATGGCATCGATCACTTGTGAGGCGGTGAAACGCGGAACTGGTGCTCCCCAGGGAATAACTTCTATGCGTTCGCTTAAATCTTTAATCTTATCCCCATAGGTATCTAAAAGTACCTGCTTCATGCCCTCGGAAGGAACTATCAACTTAGGGCAGGTGCGCACCGCATCGGCCTGTTTATCGAAAACCAAACGCAGGATATCCGGCACTATCGGGTAGGGACGTAATTTTGCCCAGAAATGTTCACATTTTTTTGGAGACCAGCGACCTCCCAGGTACATTCGGCAGAAAAAATCCACCACATCAACGTGAAAAATGGGAATACAAGGAATATGATTGGCTTTCAGTACTTTAAAATTGGGGCCTTCAGAGATATCGTGGGTCAAGACTACATGGGGCTTGAGCTCTAAAATTTTTTTTGTGGCTAACTTTTCGAACTGACGGGAAAATTTGGCATATCGGAATTCGCTTAGGTCGCAGGGGCGCTCTCCGGCACGCAATACGGGAATGCGTAACAACTTAAATCGGCTGGGGTGAGAGTTCGTATCTTCGGCCTGCGCCTGTTCTTGCGCCTCTGGCTGCGCTTGGGTTCTCACGGAAGCTGGGCTAGTTTGCGTATTATTTGGATTCTCGGAGAGCTGCCCAATATTTTGTGAATTCTTATTAATCATAGGAGCAGCGCCGGGATCTTTCATGATCTTGGTTTTCTTACCTATAGGATCGGGCAGAGCTGCATTGTAGCTGGTTTCATTTGGAGAAGTAGCGGAAGGAGTGGGCTGGTCGGTGACGGATTCATTAGAACCGTCGATAGAACCGGGGACTATAAGGGTAAGCTCCAAATCTGAAACGTTGCGCCAGGCTTCGACTAGGCGTTCGCATACAGCAGCTCCTCCACCAAGAGGAACAAGATTAGAATTGCTGCCTCCATGGGCGGCTAGCATGGCAACTTTGAGAACGGGTAGAGTCATTTTTTTTACTTAAGCTCAAAAAACTTTTTTAACCTTGGAGCCCAATCTATTGTTTTCTGGCAGACTACAGAGGAGCGAGAGCTCATATGCTAGGGCCCAGAGAGGGTTACTCATGCCCCTACAAGCCTGCACAACAGTTTGGCAAGATCAAACTCCGGGGCTTAAGGTTCTGCTTTATCAAGGAATTTCCTTACAAGGAAGGAAAAATGAGGCGGGTTGCAGTCTGTCTTTTAGGGAGGCCTCTTTTGTAAGCGATGGCGGTGGAAGATTCATACAAACTTCATGTGCTTAGCGGCGCCGATGCCGGGTCGGTAATTAACTTGGTAGGTGCGTCTATAAAGCTCGGTGGAGGTGAGCGGACTTACCTAAATGAGGTAGATGGTTACCTGAGCATAAAAGATCCCTCTATTGCCAGCGTGCAGGCGGTTTTGACCTGGGAAGAAGCCCAAAAAGCCTACCGCATTTCCAACCGCTCGGCCATCTCTCCTATAGTTGTAGACGATAAGCCCTGTGCCTACGCTATGCTGGTGGATGGTAGTACCATTAAGGTGGGTAGCTCCGTCCTCCAGATTGAGGCACCCGTGGCTTACAAGGGTGTAGCCAAAGCCGAAATTTCGGAAATTAAGTCCAATAAATCCCATGAATCCCTCTTCCTGGGTGAGGCTCCGCAACCGAGCTCACAGAGCCGAAGTGTCCCAGCTTGGCTTCGTCGTGGCAAGGATGCTCCCAGCGTTCCTTCCTTGAGCATGGAAAATGTTACTGCTGAAGATTACGTGGGCAATCAGGAAGCTTTAGGAGGGGGACCATCGGTAAATACGGTATCGCGCCACGATCTTTATGCGCCCGCCTCCCGTGCCGGTCGCCCACCCGGTCCGCCGCCCAGGAGCAAGGAGGAAATCGCTCAGGCTGCTAACGAGCGAGCCGCCAAAGAGCTGGGGGTAGATGTAAAAGTTTACAATGAAGCGCTTGGATTAGGTCTAGATCCTGTTGTATATGCAAAAGCGTTGGAACTGGGAATAGAACCGCATTTGTTCGCTCAAGCTTGGGAAGCAGGAATCGATCCTCAGGTGTATATGCAGGCTTTGCAGCTGAACCTGAATCCTGTTGCTTACGCTAGAGCCCTGGAAATTGGCTTAGATCCTGTAATCTATGCCCAAGCTATAACCGATGGGATCGATCCGCAAGTTACCGAGAAAGCTATGTTGGAGGGGATCCGGCCGGAGGTTTATGCTCAGGCCTTAGCACAGGGAATAAAGCCTCAGGTTTATGCGGAAGCTCTGGTTATAGGAATGGAGCCCCAAATTTACGCCCAGGCTTTGGCTCAGGGCATTGAACCGCAGATTTATGCGCAGGCCTTAGAGCTGGGCCTTGATCCCCAGATTTTGCTTCAGGCCTTAGCCGAAGGATTGGATCCGCAGATTCTGGTTCAAGCTTTGGCCGAAGGCGTAGATCCGCATGTGTACGCCCAAGCTGTGGCTCAAGGTATAGAACCGAAAGTTTTTGCTCAGGCCTTGTCAGCTGGCATTGAGCCTCAAGTTTACGCTCAGGCTCTGGCTAAAGGAGCCGATCCTGTGGCCTATGCGCAGTCTCTGGCTCAGGGTGGAGTTGCCGGCAATTACCCCAACAGTGGTGGTGCGCCGCCTAAGGAAGGTTCGGGTAAAGCGGAGGATTACGTAGGCGCTTTGCAGAGTGAATACAATCCTTTCTCTGCTTACGGTGAGGCCGAAGATGCTGGCCAGGCCCAGGTGATGGAGGCCGGGCAGCGCGGTTCGGTTTCTAGCGAAGATCCCAGTCAGTTGCCTTTTGAAGCTCAAACTATAATTACTCTAGATCAGGAAGATGTGGAAGTTGACAA
>OMRK01000104.1 GCA_900313515.1 uncultured bacterium
ATTGCCCTCGACTAGCTCACGAGCTTCTTAGATCTTGCTGCGCCCCTTTATGGGCGAAACAGCAGGATATTTAAGCAGAGCAGGGGAAGTGGTCTGGAATGCGCTGCTGAGATCTGTTGTGGCTTATTTTGCCGATCTGCGGCGCTTTGTCCTGAAAATTGATCAGCCCGCTCTTTGATGGGCGGGGCCTTGCGGGCGGTCTGGGTGTTTGGCAAGAGGGGTTGCGGTGTAAACGCAGCTCGTGAGGCGGAAGCACTTTGAGGCCGCGCGCAGTGCAAATGTAAAAAGGGAAATTATTTCTGTATAGGAGACCTCGGAAAGTGAAAGATGAGTGCAAGTGCGGCGGCAGCTGCCTTGATTCTACCGATCCCAGATTCGAAGAACTGAAGAAGTATATCGACTCTTTGGGCGCAACTACGGGCATTACCATGCCGGTTCTTCAAGAGGCACAGCGTTTGTTCAACTACCTGCCTTTGGAAGTCTTGAAATTTGTCTCAGAACAGATTCACGTACCTGTGGCTGAGTTGTATGGTGTAGCTACTTTTTACAGCCAATTTTCCATCGCCCCTAAGGGTAAGCACCAAATTGGTGTGTGCTTAGGCACTGCTTGCTACGTCCGAGGCTCTCAGAAGGTTTTGGATAAGCTGTGCAGTGAGCTCAAAATTGAGGTGGGCGGCACCACTCCTGACGGCAGATTCACCCTTGAGGCTACCCGTTGCTTAGGTTGCTGCGGTTTGGCTCCTGTTATGATGATTGACGGCCAGGTCTATGGTAAGCTGGAAGATCCTTCCGTAATTCCCGACATCTTGAAGAAGTACGAATAAGGGGAGCGTTGGCAAATGGCAGATATAGATTTACAGGCTTTAAAAGCTAAGGCTATTGAGGATATGGGCGGCAAGAACACCCGTGTGGTCGTAGGTATGGCCACTTGCGGTATTTCTGCTGGCGCCCGTCCGGTTCTCGAGGCTTTGAAGAGTGAGTGCGCTCTTCAGAATCTCGACAACGTGAAGGTTTGCCTTACCGGTTGTATCGGTATGTGCACCTATGAGCCCCTGGTTGAGGTCTTCGAGCCCGGCCAGCCCAAGGTTACCTACATCCACATGAATCCGGAAAAGGTGGCCAAGGTTGTAGAGCAGCACCTCAAGGGCGGCAAGATTGTGGAAGAGTATACCATTGCCGGCGATCCTTCCAACGATGCCAAATGCTTAGAGGACTTAGAGTTCTATGCCAAGCAGAAGCGCGTGGTGTTGCGCAACTGCGGTATTATCAATCCCGAGGACATTAACGAGTACATCGCCATGGATGGCTATCAGGCCTTGCATAAGGTTTTGACCAGCATGAGTGCGGACGATGTTATAGATGAGGTCAAGAAGTCCGGTCTGCGTGGTCGCGGTGGCGGTGGCTTCCCCACCGGCTTAAAGTGGAGTTTTGCTGCCCCCAACCAGGCTGATCAGAAGTATTTCATCTGCAACGCCGACGAGGGTGACCCCGGCGCCTTTATGGATCGCTCCGTGTTGGAGGGCGACCCCCACGCAGTTCTGGAAGCTATGGCTATCGGCGGTTATGCTATCGGTGCCACTAAGGGCTTTGTGTACGTTCGTGCCGAGTACCCGGTGGCGGTCGAGCGTCTGAAGATCGCCATCAAGCAGGCCAAAGAGCTGGGAGTGCTGGGTAAGAATATTTTCGGCTCCGGCTTCGATTTCGATATAGAGGTTCGTTTGGGTGCTGGCGCTTTTGTTTGTGGTGAGGAAACCGCTCTAATGGCCTCTATCGAGGGCAAGCGCGGCATGTCCCGCAACAAGCCTCCGTTCCCGGCCAACAAGGGCCTTTGGGGCAAGCCTACGGTTATTAACAACGTTGAGACCCTGGCCAACGTGGCCCAGATCATCAACAAGGGCGCCGATTGGTTCCGCAGCTTTGGCACGGAGAAATCTCCTGGCACCAAGGTCTTTGCCTTGGGTGGCAAGATCAGTCGCACCGGTTTGGTGGAAGTTCCTATGGGTATCACTCTGCGTGAGATCCTTTACGATATCGGCGGTGGTTGCCCCAACGGTAAGAAGTTCAAAGCTGTTCAGACTGGCGGTCCTTCCGGTGGTTGCATTACCGAAGAGAATTTGGATACCCCGGTCGGCTTCGATGAGCTCGTAGCTATCGGCTCTATGATGGGCTCTGGCGGCATGATCGTTATGGCAGAAGACAACTGCATGGTGGACATTGCCCGCTTCTTCTTAGACTTCATTGTCGATGAGAGCTGCGGTAAGTGCACGCCCTGTCGTGAGGGTACCAAGCGCATGCTGGAGATCTTGGATAGGATTACCTCCGGCAATGGTACTGAGGCCGACATCGAAAAGCTTCAGGATCTGGCTGATGTTATTAAGAATACCGCTCTGTGCGGCTTGGGTCAGTCGGCTCCTAACCCGGTGCTGTCCACAATTAAGCATTTCCGTGACGAGTATTTGGCGCACGTCAACGATAAGCGCTGCCCGGCCGGCGTCTGCAAGGCCCTGCAAAGTTACTTCATAACCGAGCTGTGCAAAGGCTGCACCAAGTGTCAGAGAGTCTGCCCGGCTGGAGCTATCAGCGGCTCAGTCAAGCAGCGTCACGTTATCGACCAGAGCAAGTGCATCAAGTGCGGTGCCTGTAAGGCTAATTGTGCTTTCGGTGCCATCATCAAGAAGTAGGGGGGATAGGTAGAGAAGAATGGCTAATGTTAACGTAACCGTTAATGGAATACATGTAAGTGTTCCCGATAATTATACCGCCCTTTTGGCCGCTCGTGAGGCTGGGGTCGACATTCCCACTCTTTGTTACTTAAAAGATGTCAACGAGGTTGCCGCCTGTCGTATCTGCGTGGTTGAGGTTGACATCAATGGCCGCCCCATGCGTAATCTTCCCGCATCCTGCATCTTGAAGGTTGCCGAGGGCATGAACATCCGCACCAACACTGCCAAAGTCCGTAAGGCCGTAAGAACCAACTTGGAGCTTATTTTGGCCAACCACCGCCGCGAGTGTCTGACCTGCGTGCGCAATGGTAACTGCGAGCTGCAGAAGCTTTGCCGTGAGTACAATATCGACGAGGTCCCCTACAAGGGCGAAACCCGCAAGTGGAGCATGGACACTTTGTCCACCTCTATCGTCCGCGATTCCTCCAAATGCATCCTCTGCGGTCGCTGCGTAAGCACCTGCCGCGACGTGCAGGGAATTGGCGTTCTGGACTTCACCAACCGCGGTTTCAAAACCGAGGTGGCCCCCGCTTACGATTTCAGTATGCGTGATGTGGAATGCGTCTATTGTGGTCAGTGCATCCATGCCTGCCCGGTGGCCGCGTTGCATGAGCGCCGCAATATAGACGATGTCTTCGCCGCCATTGCCGATCCTAAGAAGCATGTGGTGGTGCAGGCCGCTCCTGCGGTGCGCGCTTCCTTGGGCGAAGAGTTCGGTATGCCAGTCGGTACCCGCGTAACCGGCAAGATGATTGCCGCTATGCGCCGTTTGGGCTTCGATAAGGTGTTCGACACCAACTGGTCGGCTGACCTGACCATCATGGAAGAGGGCCATGAGCTGTTGCACCGCATTAAAGAGGGCGGCGTTCTGCCTCTGATCACCTCCTGCTCACCCGGCTGGATCCGCTATTGCGAAATGAACTATCCCGAGTTCATTCCCAACCTTTCCACCTGCAAGTCCCCGCAGGGCATGTTTGGCGCCATGGTTAAGTCCTACTACGCCGAGAAGGCGGGTATAGATCCCAAGGACATCGTCTGCGTTTCCGTTATGCCTTGTACCTCCAAGAAGTTCGAGATCTCTCGTCCTGAGTTGAACGTGGATGGCCTGACCAGTGTGGACTTCTCCATCACCACTCGCGAGCTGGGCGACATGATCAAAGAAGCCCGCATTCGCTTTGAGACTCTGCCCGATGAGATGCCCGACCGCTTGATGGGCGAATACACCGGCGCTGGTGCCATTTTCGGTGCTACCGGTGGTGTTATGGAAGCTGCTCTGCGTACCGTGGCCGATGTGCTCACCGGTAAAGATCTTCCGGACATCGATTACAAAGACTGCCGTGGTATTGCCGGCATCAAGGAAGCCAGTGTAACTCTGCCTATCGATGGCAAGGATACCGAGATCAAGATCGCCATTGCCAACGGCACCAAGAATGCTGCTGCTCTGTTGGATGCGATTAAGGCTGGTGAGAAGCAGTATCACTTCGTTGAGATCATGGCCTGCCCCGGCGGTTGTGTCCACGGTGGTGGTCAGTCCATCATTTCGGCCAAGCGTCGTCTGGATGTCGAACCTCGTGGTAAGCGTGCCGACGCCTTGTACGAGGAAGATCTGGCTTGCGCTAAGCGTAAGTCGCATGAGAATGCCGAGGTCCAGGAGCTCTACAAGGAGTTCTTGGGTGAGCCCAACAGCCACAAGGCGCATCACTATCTGCATACTCATTATGCTCCCCGTCCTTACTACGTAAAGAAGTAACTTCTGCCCGGCTTAAAAAGGCCGGGTCTGTGGCGGATTCTCCCACTGTTTTGTAAGGGTAGTGTTGCCCCAGAGGAAGCAGTGGGGGAGGTTCGGTGCGTTTGGTGTGCTATGAGCCAACCCTTAGCTTTTAGAGCGAGGGTTGGCCTTTTTTTTATGCTGTGTAGGGGGCTTTTGGCCAGTCCGTTTAGAATAAGACTACCCGAGCAGTAGCAGAAAACTTAAACGACTAACTTCTTAAGAGCCACCTGCTTTTCGGGTTCGGGGAGTGTAGTTACTTAAAGTTTAGGAGAACAAGATGGCTTTTCGTGTCGGTGTTATTGGTGGTACTTTTAATCCCATTCATTTCGGTCATCTGCGCGTAGGCGTAGAGGTCTTGGAGCAGACCGGATTAGATCAGATCATGTACATGCCTAATTACATGCCGCCTCATCGCGATGCTCCCACCGTTTCCGCTCAGGACCGCTTTATGATGTGCAAGTTGGCGGTGCAAGGGTATCCGCAGTTTACGGTGAGCGATCTAGAGATAAGGCAGGGACGTCTCTCCTACACCATAGACACTATGAGGCTTTTGGTGGAGGAGCACCCCGATTATGCCTTCTCCTTCATAACAGGATCCGATTCTTTGGTGCGCTTTGTTTGGCACAAGTTTGATGAAATTTTAGATTACTTAGAGTGCTTCTATGTGATGAATCGCCCCGGCGTGAATCTGGCTCAGTTGAAGGCCAAGCTGGATGAAATGCATCTGCGCAATTACAACAAGATCTTTTGGGTAGATGCCCCGGGCCTGGATATCTCTTCCACCTATATACGCAGTATTTTAGCCGATGGCCGCACCGCCAAGTTCCTAGTTCCCGACAGCGTTTTAGATTATATAAGAATTAGAAATCTGTTCAAAGAGTAGGCGGGTTTGCTTGTGAGTCCCGGCGGAAATAGATATCAGCCAGAATTATAGCCGATTCTGTCTGATCTTGTTGGTCCTTCCAGGCACAGATAAAACGGATCTCCGAATCGTACGGTGTATATCCTAATGAAATAAGTCGCTTGACTTCATCGTTGGACTTCTTCGAGAATTTAACTACTGGCTGCAGTCTCCCGTTTACCTGGGTGTAAAGCGTATCGCCTTCTACCGTAAGGTGCATGCCGCTTTGCAATTTTTTTACTATCAGAGATTTTCTGTCTCTATCCTTGAAAAAGCTAAGGTATACGTCTTTATGGGAAAGCTGCAACACGAGCTCATCTGGCCTAGGATAAGTGCGCTGGTCGATTTCGGAAGCGGTCGCGTATGGGGCATAGCTGTCGAAAAGTTTGCTATAATAGTGTATATGCAATAATTTTTTAGCTCTCGTCATACCGACATAGAGCGCCCGCTTTTTTTCATCTTTGTTCATATCGATGTTGTCCAGCAGAATATACACATTGTCAAATTCCTTGCCCTTCGACTTGTG
>OMRK01000154.1 GCA_900313515.1 uncultured bacterium
CTTAATGCGTAATTCGTAATTAGGGGTGAGGAATTAGGAATTAGCAATGAGGAATTAGCAATTAACAATGAGCAGTGAAAAATTGGGGAGCGGTGGGGCGGGTAGATGGTGAGCAGTTAGCAATTCGTAATTCTTAATGCGTAATTCGTAATTAGGAATGAGGAATTAAGCGCGGGGCGTGTGGGCGTGGGCGGGTGGTGGACGGAACACGGAAAATCAATTAGCAATTAACAATTAAGAATTAGGAATTGAGCAAGTGGGCGCTGGCGCAGGGGTGCAGGCTGATGGTTAGAAGGAGCGCGTTATGACAATAGCGATGGACAAGGATAAAGTGGGAAAGTTCTCCCATAAATATAGCCTCATCATTTGTGCCGTTTTGGCTATAGTAGCTGCCACGATATATGCTGTTCATTCCTACAGAGTCATAGGGTGTTATTATGGGGCCGAGGCTGAATATATTAGAATTGGTAACGATGTCTATGAGCTCGATGGCAATGACCCCTATACCTCTTCTGATAGGGGAATGAGGATGGGACGAGTTGTATCCGAAAGAAATCCTTCTGCGGAGTCTATGTATATTTGGTCTGTCAAAGGAACTGATGAGTATATTTACAGAGTTTGGGGGTTCTGCGATGGTGGGTTTTACAGGAAAGTTGGATGTCGAGACAGACTCACAAATAATTGATAATTTATAATTGACGATTACTAATTGAAGTAGGGGCCCATGCGTTTACATTTGCTGCACGGAGTGGAGCGTTCACTCACAAGCTACAATATTTTGGCCCGGGAGTGTTTATATGCCCTTGGCGTAGGTATCATTACCGCCCTGGCCGCCATATGCTTTAATTATATGATCCACCTGGTGCAGTGGTTGTGTAACACAATGTGGCCTCAGGCCGCCTGGAGCATTCCCTTATCTGTGGCTTTGGGCGGATTGCTGGTGGGTTTGCTCCTTTGGTGGAGGGCCAAAGATCTCAATGAAGGGGGAATTCCTGGAGTAATTACCAGCGTCTTTGCCAAGGGCGGCATTATTCCCGGACGTGTAGCACTTATTCGTATGGTTACGGCGGCTCTGACCATTGGCAGCGGCGGTTCGGCTGGCCGGGAGGGACCCATTGTGCAGATTGGCGCTTCTCTGGGATCCAAATTCGCCCGGGTATTCAAACTTTCAGAGCACAAAACCATACTTCTTTTAGCCTGTGGAATTGCTGCAGGTATATCCTCGGCTTTCAATGCGCCGGTGGCCGGTATCTTTTTTGCCTTAGAGATAATTTTGGCACGTTTCACTTACCATGCTTTCGGCTTAGTGGTGGTAAGTTCGGTTACTTCCTGTTTGCTCACTCGTTCTATTGTGGGCGATCTGTACGAATTTACCGCGCCTATCTACGTTATGTCCCATTATGCGGAAATGTTCCTTTTTGCTGGATTGGGGCTGACCGCTGCTTTTGTAGGAGTATTTTTTACTCATTTTTTGGCCTTCACCGAAGATTTGTTTCATCGCCTTAATTGTCCGACCTGGCTGAAACCAGCTTTGGGCGGTCTGCTTTGTGGTTGTATTGCCATTCCTTATCCGCAGATAATGGGTAATGGCTACGATATTATTGGTGCAGCCGTTAATGGTCAATTGGCCTGGGAACTCATGTTTGTTCTAATTTTGGCTAAAATTGTGGGAACCTCGCTCACTCTGGGATCCGGAGGAGCCGGAGGTGATTTGGCGCCATCGCTCTTCATAGGCTGCATGTTGGGTGGTGTTTATGGAGCTTTGGTAAACGCCGTGTTTCCTGCCGGCGCGGTAAGTTCCGGCGGTGCTTACGCTTTGATTGGTATGGCTACTGTTTTCGCAGCCGCCGCCCGAGCGCCGCTTACGGCTGTCTTTATGATTTTCGAGATTACCGGTGACTACTATTTACTCATGCCTTTGCTTTTGGCAGCTGTAATTGCCGCTCTGGCTGCTCAGGCTTTAGATAAGGACTCCATCTATACTTTGAAGCTGAGTCGCAGCGTTATTGAATCACAGCATGGTCATAACCCATTGGCCCGTATAAAAGTTTCCGAAATCATAAAGTCTAACTTTATTTCTATAAGTCCCGAGGCTTCTGTGGCTAAGCTCATTGAAAAATTCAAGGAGACAGGTTTTTCGCTTTTGGCAGTGGCCAACGATGAGGGGCGTTTCTACGGTTTGATCGATCGTCGTGATATCGCTTATTGGCGTATGCGTCAAAATTCCTCACAAGATCTCCAAGAAACTTTGGTTAAGGAGATAATGCGCACCGACTTAGGATATGTGACTCCTGAAGATTCCTTAGATACGGCGGTGCGCACAATGGGCCGCTGCCGGGTGGGTTGTCTTCCTGTTTTAAAATCGAGAACAGATGCTAAACTTTTAGCTATGCTTACGCGCGATGAAATTTTCGAGGCTTTCATCCAAAATAGCGGTGAGGCTAAGGATTTTTAGGGCACCGGGGCTATAGGGTTAGACGAATTCCCAGATTCCGAGAGCGGGGAAGTGGATTCCCTTACTCTTGGGTTGCCTTACGGCGGTTCACTTTTATTTACAGAGCGGGCAAATTTGAGCCTTTCACGCCCGGGCGGTTTATTTCGAGACAAGCTTCTTTCCTAAAGGCCGAATCGAATCTACCAGTCCCGGGCTGTTTTATTTAGTTGGCGAAACTTTTTATGCAGTTTTCCACTATTTCGACAATCTTGTTGACCAGCGGCTGGTCAGCTCTAGTTTCCACGTTAAGTCGCAGCAACGGCTCGGTGTTGGAGGCCCGCAGATTGAGGCGGAAATTAGCATATTCCAGGCTGAGCCCGTCCAGATAATTTTCATCAACTGGCGTACCGTAGGCTTTTTCCAGAGTATCTTTGAGTTTGGCGAAAATGACTTCCGGTTTAACGGCAATCTTGTAGTTAATCTCACCACTCACCGGATAGCGCTCCATCATCTTATCCACAAGCTGAGAAAGCTTGCAACCGCTCAATCCCATAAACTCCATAAGAGTGAGCCAGGGCAAAATGCCGCCATCACAGTAGAAAAAGTCCTTAAAGTACTGGTGGGCAGACATCTCACCGCCATAAACGGCGTTATTCTGGCGCATAGCCTGCTTAATAAAGGCATGGCCCGTTTTTGAGACTATGGCCTGGCCATGGCACTGCTGGGCAATTTCGCAAGTGTTCCAGTAGAGGCGTGGATCGTGAATAATGGATGCACCGGGGAACTTCTGCAGGAAGCGGCTGGCAAAGAGGCCCACCAAATAGTAGCCTTCTATGAAACGGCCATTTTCATCGAAGAAGAAGCAACGATCGAAATCGCCATCCCAGGCTGCTCCCAAACCGGCCTTACACTGTAGGACTGCTTTAGAAGTGCTCTCCCGATTCTCGGGCAGGAGGGGATTGGGAATGCCATGGGGGAAGTTGCCGTCAGGCTCGCCGTTAAGGATGTGCAACTTGATGGGAAGCCGCCCCTTGAGTCGCTCCAAAACGACACCAGCTCCTCCGTTGCCAGCATTGGCAATGACGGTAAGATTCGCCTTTTTAATGGCCTCCAGATCGACTAGGTTCAAAACATAGTCGATAAACTCTTCATGAATGTTCTGGCGTACGGTTTGGCCCGGACTGGTTACGTTCATTTGCTCCAAGGCAGCCTCGGGATCCCAATCTTGGGTGGTCAACTCGCGGATTTTGGCCAGACCGTTCTCCTGGCACAGGGGGCGAGCGCCGCGCATAACCATTTTTATTCCGTTGTACTCTTTGGGGTTGTGGCTAGCGGTAACCATTATGCCGCCGTCGAAATCCAGCTTACCGCAGGCGAAGTAAATTTCTTCGGTGCCACACAGACCGATATTGGTAACTTCTACACCGAACTGGTTTAGGCCATCGGAGAGAGCCTTCGTGAGAGCGGGGCTGGAAAGACGGATATCGTAGCCGATAACAACCTTTTTCGGTCTGAGTACGTAGGCAAAGGCTTGACCTATGCGCATGGCCGATTCTTCGTTCAATTCCTGGGGCACGCGTCCGCGAATATCATAGGCCTTGAAGGCTGGCAGTGTATCAGCAAAGTTGCTAAGCATATCTATTTAATAACCTTTCCAAGTTTTGAGCTCGTGAAAAAGAGTTTGTAAATCAAAATTTTAAGCGCCATTTTTCGGCCTTAACCCTACACGTACAAACTAAAGGTTGGTTGCGGGAAGAGTAAGGCTAAAAAGCGCAACACCACAGGCCGCTTCGGCTTTATGCATTAAAATAAAATCGAGCTTTGAGCGGCTAGGCGTTAAGCCACACGAAAGCCTCAGCCTCACGCAGTACGCCCTAATTTAAGGTCTACCGCGGGAAGAACAGAGGCTACAGTGCAGTTTGGTGCGTCTATTTCAGGTTTTCAGGCAGAATGTCCACCAGCTTTTTAACATCGTCAAGCCTGTTCAGAGGAACGGCCAAAATATTTGATCCAGATTGGATTACAGCCATGTTCTCTAAGCCTACCAAAGCAAAGTTCGTTTGAGGATTATCGGTAAAGACTATGTTATGGTTTGACTCATAGACGTAAAGGCCACCGCGTGAGCTGTTTTCGTGTTGGTCGTGGTTAAGGAAAGGAGCCACGGCCAGCCAGCCGCCCAAATCGAGCCAATTAAAGTTGGACTCAACCATGCGCACTTCCTGGGCATGTTCCATTATGGCATAATCGAGAGAAATTTTCTCCAGCTTAGCAAAGGATTCCTTAAAGATTTTTGGCCAGGTAGGAGTTGAGTAGGCCTCTAGGGCGGGTTTTAAGGCCTCCAGATGGGCTGGAAGCTGACGGGCGAATTCCTCTAAAATTGTATCTGTTTGCCAGATGAACATGCCGCTGTTCCAGTAGAAATTGCCGCTATTTAAGAACTGTTCGGCTTGCTCCGCCTTGGGCTTCTCTTTAAAGCGTATCAGTTCGTAATGAGCGGGAGATTCGGCCTGAGAATCTACGTCCAGGCGCTGTCCACACTCTAAATATCCGTAATTGGTGGCAGCGTAAGTGGGCTTGATGCCCAGGGTGTAGATGGCCCCCGATTCCTGCGCTCCCTGCACGGCACTTCGCAAAGCAACTTGGAACTTATCAGTGGGATCGATCTTATGATCGGCTGTCAAGATAAGCATAGTGCTGTTGCCAAAAAGCTTTTTGACAAGCATGGCCGCTAGAGCTACCGCACCGGCGGTATCTTTGCGATAAGGTTCGCCTATGATCTGTTCGGGTTTGAGCTCGGGAAGCTGCTCGTGCACCAGGTCGACAAAGCGCTCGTTAGTAAAGACAAAGATCCGCTCTGGCGCCACCAGCCCTTTGAGGCGATCAAAGCTTTGCTGAATGAGTGTGCGTCCGCCCAGCAGGTTAAGAAACTGCTTGGGTTTTTGGGCTGTACTGACTGGCCAAAATCTGGTTCCGGCTCCGCCGGCCATTATAACGGCGGTTAAATTGGAGTTCATGTCCATGCTTTCTCCATTCGAATTCATTACTTGCACACCCTGGTGGTTCGTTCGTTTTTATCTTTCTCCCCTTTATTTTTTCACATTGATTTGCGTGGCCCAGGCAGGCAGAACAGGAGCGGGGGCGTATTCAGTCACAGGCTCGTGGGAGCTTAAAACCGAAGCAGCCTAAATGTAGGTTCTGGCGCGTTCTCTTTGTAAACAGGAGAAAATGCTGGAAGGAAAGGATTGTTTGTTCCATCCTGCTGTAGGCTGTAAGGATGACTTATTTCAAGAACTTGCAAGAGAATAAGAAACGGAGTTTTTGGCAGCATGGCTAAAAAGTATCAGGGCACGATTCGTTATGTGGATTTAGAGGGCGGGGCCTGGATGCTGGAAACGGCAGAAAAGCGTTATCCTTTGAAAAGTTTGGCTAAAGAGTA
>OMRK01000155.1 GCA_900313515.1 uncultured bacterium
ACCCCGCTTCTTCTTTTGTGCCAACCAGCTACTTTCCCCCTTAAAGCTTAACAGAGAATTTGGGCTTGGGCAATTTTTTTTGCCTTAACGTATATACTGCAGGGCCATAGTTGTGATTAGGACTACGTTTAAGGTCACTAGAATTGTTTGCAGAATTCTTTCTCGGGTTGATAGATGGGGCGAAGTTAAGCTGGTCCGTTTGCAAACGGTGGCAAAGCCGCGAACCTCAAGGGTTATAGCTCTGTGTCCAGATTCGTATAGAGCGGTTGAAATTAGGGGAGTGAGCAAGGGTATAAGTCTTTTCAGTTTTGCTGTGGTGGATGATGGCCAGGGCATGGCTCGGGCCATCTGAGCCTGTATGATCTGTCGAGCCTGGCTATACATGCTGGGCAAAATGTTGAGGGTAGCTAGCAGCGAGTAGGCCAGTCGAGGAGAGAGGCCCCAGCGCTCCCCCCAATGCAGTAGTTCCTCGTTGGTTGTAGTGAAAAGTATGATCAGTATTGATTCGCCCACAATGGTTAGCCGCCCGGCTGCCTGGGCGGCTGACCAGGCGGCCGGGGCAGACCATGAAAAGTGAGCGATATTACCCAGCACTATGGTGGTCGACGGCTGGCCTAAGAGGCCGTTAAAGCCTACCATAGATATAGACAGGGGCAGAAAGAGCCATAGCAGGGTGGAACTGAAGGGTAAGGCCAGACCGTCGGTTAGGCTCAAGATCCAGATGGCCAGCATTATTAGGGGAAGGCTGGCTAAAGGCACAAATTGAGAGACTTCCTGTCCTTCTGGGTGAATTTGCAGAAAAAGCGGATTATGCAGGGCCAGCAGAACAGCTGGTAGCACCATGAGAAATTTTGTGGAGGGAGAAAGCTTGTGCAACCAGCGGCCTGCTGTCTGATAGAAGCCTAAGTTTGTGTAAGATTGTGCCCAATGAAGTTCCGAATTGATATCAGAATTGGTAACTGGGTTCTGAAACTGAAATGAAGCCGAAGATTCTGGTCTGATGGTGGTAGAGGCTGCAGGAGCAAAAAAGGAGCCCCGCAGAGATTGGGGGAGCTGACAAAGCAGGGCTTGAGCTACGAGGCAAGTTATAAGTTTATCCAGGGGATCGGAAGCCAAGCCTTGGGCCAGGCAGGCTTGCATTGTACTTAAACCAGCAGCTTTGAAGGCGGCTACCAGAAAATCCATACCGCTGCCACCGAAACCGTGCAGCATGAAAGCGGTGATGGGGGCAGAACAGCAGGCGGTTACGGTTCCCAGAATTATCCCCATAAGAGCCGCCAACCAGGGGGTGCGCATAAAGCCATTCTGGGCCAGCCAGCCACATGCCGCTCCCAACACCAAAGCTGTGGGCAAAAAACAGAGCCAGACGGGGCTGTTTAAAAGGCCGCTTATAAGGCCACTAATTAAGGCGGTGAGCAGACCGGCAGTAGGACCAGCTAGACAGCCAGCCAAAACCGTGCCCAGAGAATCTAGGTATAAGGGTAGCTTTAGAGCGGCAGCCAACCAGCCGCCAACCATGTTGATGGAGGCCGTCAGCGGCAATAGCGCCCAGATTTTTGTGTCTAAACGTAGCACTCTCTAAATCGATTCGCCCATCTAGATTCCCAAGTTTGGGTCGTGAAAAGCTGCAAACGATGTCCGTGCTTTGGCTGGCAGACTTTTAAACTCCTGTTTGAACGGTTGCCTTCTATCGATTGGTCTGGGCTCAACACCTTCATTTGACTGCTGGTATGGAGCTTGGGGCTGACATGTGATCCTATTGGTAGGAATTGCTGGTGGATTCCCAAAAGTGGGGGCGGGGCGGCTGGGCATTCCTAGTTTTGCAGCTCTTGAGGAAGAACGGCGGGTTATGTCTTAGCGGTTGAGGTGCCCTATTTGAGGTGGATATTGGACGTTGGGGATAGTTTTAAAGACAGGTTTACAGAGAAAAATGTTCCGTGCAGCGGAGTTGGCCATCTGTTAACTTACGATACTGCTGATAAGGATAAGGAGAAGAAGCCGACGATTGTCTTTATCCACGGTGCGGTGAGTTCTTGGTGGTCGTTTAGAGAACAGTTTCAGGTATTGTTGCCCAAATATAGGATCGTGGCGCCAAATTTGCGCGGCCATGGCGGCAGTCCCTGGAAGGAGACCAGTGATATCGGAGATTTTTACCGGGATATTTGCGAGTGGTTTGACAATATGTCGTTAGATTATCCGGTAATTTTGGTAGGCCATTCGCTGGGGGGGTATGTGAGTGCTCGTTATGCGGCTGATCATCCCGAGCGCGTGTCCCGTTTGGTGCTCATAAGCACTTGTGGCAGTTTTGAGCGAGGAGTTGTTTGCACCTTTTTGGAGACCTGCTGGCAGAGTGCGGATCTAGTGCGTAGCATCTTCCCATGGCTAGTTAAAATAGATTCCTACATGGCTGGCTGTCTTACTAAGGTGGTTTTTCCCCAGTGGGACTGCTGGGACAGTTACCCTAAGATTAAGGCTTCAACTTTGGTAATTATCGGCGCTTTTGACCCTCTTTTCAGTCTTAAGCAGGGCAAACGTGTGGCCGAGCTCATCCCCAAGGCTCATTTTAATGTCGTTGAATGCGGCGGCCACAATCCTCAGCTAGATCATGGGGAAGAGGTCGCTGCCCTTATCGAAGAGTTCCTTGACAAAAGTCCATAGATGGAATAATTTCGTGGTCTGAACGAGTCGTTACCCCCTAATCAACTGCAGGTTAAGCCACCGCTGCGAATGGGAAAAAGCTGGTTCACATGGCGAGTTCTCTGAAACTGTTGTAGGGTTTATGCCGACAAGTTAGAACTTGTCTGGGGCCATGGATTCCATCTACATGATGAACATACAAAACCAGCGCATGCTGGAAAATACTCAGCGTTCTAGCGACGGCATGCGCACCAACATGATGCGCGAGCGCAAAGATAAGGCGAGCGTGCGCAAGGGACGTTATGTGGACGATACTATGGAATTCAGCTCTGAGATGTCGGATGGGGGCGGCGACTTGCTGGGCGGCATGGATGATTTGGTCGGCGGTGGCGGTGGTGGGGGTGGAGCTGCGCTCTTCCGCAAGATGTGGGAAGAAGATGTCGAGGAAGAGGATAAGAAGGCCGCTGAACGTTCTGCGGAGAC
This sequence comes from uncultured bacterium, assembly GCA_900313515.1. Classification (GTDB taxonomy): domain Bacteria; phylum Vulcanimicrobiota; class Xenobia; order Xenobiales; family Xenobiaceae; genus Bruticola. The sequence continues at coordinate 3,121 of OMRK01000155.1, forward strand.
GCTTTTCGATGAGGGGCAGGGCACTTCTCTGATAGATACTGCTGAGACGTCGGAAGCGGAGAATGCTCCGTTGGGTGAGTTGGTCGCACCTGGAGAAAACGAGGAAGCAGAGGGGGAGGAGTCCCAGGAACCGGAAGAGCCGGTTGTTGAGGAAAAAACAACTGTTGAGCAGGCTCCCAAGAGCGACAGCTTGGGCCCAGACGCCATTGTTGGCTCCGATAAGGAAATAGTTGAGGAAAAAGAGCCCAAATCGGCCGATGAAGAGCCGGAATCGGCGGACGAGATAAGGGTTAAAGCCCAGGAAGCCTTGGAAGAGGCCCGCAAAAAAATGAGGGAGGCCGAGGAAGAGGCCCAAAGGCAGAGAGAAGCGGCCGAGGCAGAGGAGAGAGAGCGGGCCGAAAGGGCCAAACGCACTGTAAAAATTCCCACCGGCGAGGAGTCGCAGGCTGCACCGGCCTTGGAAGATGTAGATCTTTCTGCATCGAGAGTCAAAGAGAAAGGTGGGGGCGGCAGTAGTTTTGTAGCCTCCTATTTGGATAATTCTGAAGGTTTTATATTCCACGAGGCTGTCCAGGAAATTATAGAGGTTTCCGGAGCGGCTGTGGTCGAGAAGACGGCAGAGCAACTTAAGGTTCCCCAAGAGTTGGAGGGCGTGTTAGATGCTTTGATCGTCAGCGACGACAAAAAAGAGGCTGAAGGGCTCCGTCTGCTTTTGAGCCGTTTTGGCAAGGGAGTTCTGGATACGTGCGTGCGCACGGGAGTCCGAGTTAAGCTGGTAGCGCAAGCCTCTATAAATGAGGCAGTAGTGCGGGCTGAGCCTGCTCTGCGCGGTCAGGTGATAGGCCAGGGGGCTTACCTACCTGGTGAGCGTCTATGTCTTTTAGCAGCAGATTTGTTCTCGCTCGGAGGGCCTCCTCTGCGCGGCTTTCACCCCGCTCTGTTCTATTTCGCCATGGCTTGGGATCATGCTATGGGCGAGGAAAGTTTCTCCAGTCTAAAGTCGCCGGCCATTAAGGCCAACGCTCAGGCCTGTCATATAGGCCTTGAGGGACATTTAGCGCCCGATGCCATGGCTTCAAGTGATCCTGTCAATTATTTTGCCCAGACGGTTGAGGCCTATTTCTCGGCCTGCGATTGCGTCGAACCGTTGTGGGAACACGACGATTTATACGATTTCGATCGCTTGATGTATGACTATTTGGAGTATTTGTTGCACAAGAACAACAAATGACGCCAGCGAAAGAGGCTACTCTTAGTTTATGACTTATTCTCTATATCCTTTGGTTAAAGTGCGCAACGGTCGCAAGCTGGGAGAGTTCTCGCTCGGAACGCTCGGATTTAACGCTGACACAGGTTTGGAAATATTCTGTCCAGATGCCGGAGTTAAAAGGCGCTTGGATGATTTCTTCTCTTCACCTCTTTTGGTACGTCAGCCTCTGGGCAGTGCTACTACAGTCATGACTTACACCTGGAAGGAACTGGAGCCTGGCACGGAGGAGCATTTTAAGGAATCGCTCACTCGGTTGCATACGCTGGGTATCATGGCTAAGTTGGACAAGGAGTCGAGCTAGGCTGGCTGGTGTTGTCGTGTATTTGTAAATAAAATAGCCCCAGAACATGGGGCCTTAAGAGTGGTATAAAATTTCCACATGAACACATCAGCCCTCCGTTACTGTCAAACTGTCAGCAACGGAGGGCTAGTCTTCTTCGGACTTAGAATGAGGTGTAGGAGAGCTGTATCTGCATACTTTATGACTTTTTCTTCTTCATCTTCTTTATGTGTGGCAAGAGTTTGTCAGCTGTTATCCACCCCAGAGGTACACCAAGAATGGCACCGGCTCCAGCTGCTATTTTGGTGTCGCTGATAATCCAGCTCAAATAGCCAATGAGCAGGGCCATGACAACTATGATCACCGGCTTCACGTAGGCGTAGATATTTATCTGCTGGTTAAGACACTCCTTGTGATAGACCTTAAGCACACCATCTTGGGGAATTTCCACACCTGTTGAGCGGATCAGCGTTCGACCACAACGGGCGCATTTTACAGGCTCTGTATCGTTGCCGCAGTCCAGGCAGAAGATTGGCTTACCACTGTAAGTTAGTGAGTCAATCTTAAACACGAAATCTATAGAGATATGCTTACCACACTTAGAACATTTGAAGGGCTTTTTGCTGCCGCATTTTTTACAAATTCCAGGATGAACGGTCTCCACCATCTCACCGCAGTCTGCACAAGGATATCTCACGTCGTTACCTCTGTATGGGTTAAAAGTTTACCAGCTATCAATCTGCCTCTCAACCCTTCCTTGTCACTTAGAGCCACCGATTCCCACTAAGCTATACTCGATAACTAGGCTTGTGTGGGATTAGCGGTACGTAGACAGAAAAGGCTGCAATTGTAGCAGTCATGCCCACCCATGTCACCTGGCGTGGTATTGCGCTTTGTCGGGTGGCAAATCCTGCCCACAGTGGGAAAAGTTTTGTAAATGTAGAACCAGAGGGCTATTCTCCTGTGAATGGTGGGGCGGAGTGGATATCAGTAAGAAGCGGAAGAGGGCCTCTCTATGCGTAAATTTTCCTTGTATTTAGCCGTTTTAGCCGTTGTCTTAGGAATGCTGGCCGTAAGCAGACCGGCACTTTCTCAGATCATTTTGATGGCTGGCGAGTATCAGGTGGTTATTGTCGACAAGGCGGAGCAACGCTTGGGAATAGCTAGTCTAGATGCCAACCCCGATAGATGTCAGAATTGGATTTACATAAAGTACAACACCGAAATATTTCATCGGGTCTGGCTCGATGATAAAGATTTTAAGGTAGAAAGAATGGAGTGGGATGAGTTTTTGGCAACCGTAAAAAAAGGCACCCACATACGTGTACACGGCGGTCGTGACTGGGACGGCTCTATAGATGCGCGCAAAATCTGGTTCTAAATTTTGTTTAGCTTGAAAAACGGAGGGGGGGCGAATACTCAGCGGGCTAGCGCCCGTGTCTGGTAAACGGTTCAACGGATTGAGCCGTTTTTTTTAATCCTGAACGCTACCGGAAAACATGCGGAGTCGGTGGCCGCGCAACAACATGCGGGGCGGAGCAGCGGTGGGATCGTGGGTCTGGGCAGCCTTGGCTTCGATTTCCTCAAGCGGATGCAACTCTCCTACTCCTATGCCTGGACAACGTTTTCTGAAGAGCTTCCAGGTTTGTGGAGAAGTTATGACTTCCGGCCAGAAGGGCCAGGTGCGACATTGGATGGGACGCGAATTCCTGGCCATGCAACCGGTTATTTCGTGTCCATCCTTTTTAAAGCGATCCAGCAAGATGCAATCAAAACCATGGCGGCATCTTACCTCTTTCATAAAGAAGCTGCCTTCGTATTCCAAAGCCGCCTGTTCTAAGAACTCTTCCCATTCCATACCCAACTCCTGGGCCATGGCTCGCGCTTCCCCGTAGGAAGCTTCCACCAGGCCGGAGGGGCCGGAACAACATCGACCGCAACGCTGGCATGTGAAACGCAACCCATCTTTGTACCAGGGAGCAACACTCGCACTCTGGTCTTCTGGCTGGGGCTTTTGAAAGGATTTTTCCTTGGGTGGAAATCCGGTTTCGTTCATATGCCCTAAATGCTCACATCTTCTAAAAGCAAGAAACGAGATGGAATGTCGTTTTGGGCTGGGTTGTTGTCAAAAACTAACCCTATGTTGTAAGTGTTACCCACTTTGTAGGCGGCGATTCCCGTGGCAAAATTTCCAGGGGCAATACCATCGGCTATAAGGCGAGGCTCGGTAGAACCATCGGCTTGGAACCATATTTGGCTAGTGCCGTTGGTGCGCTCGTCGGCCGTCTTGGAAGATACCAAGAAAAGCAGACCGCGGTCGGGTACATGGAAGATGTCGGTTAGAATGAAGGGCTCATTGATGGAAGCATCCAGACCGGGAGCCAGATTAGTTGGATGAACTTCAAAACGCAATTTTTTATTGCGTTCGATTATTCCGTTAAGAGAGGCTTTATAAACCAGAACGCTTTCGTCTTTGTTCACCGGTTGGGAAACACCGAAGTAGATGGCATCTTCTACTGGGTTGCAAGCTATGCCCTCCACCTTGACGTGGGTGTTGTTGTTCTCACCGAAGTAACCTGTGTTACGCCAGGCCATTTCCGGATCATAGTTGTTTTTAGCTGAATTGTCGGTTAGGCGCTCATTGCGCAGTTCATAATAGTGGAGCACGCCGCGGGCCCATAAAAAGCGCACGTTGTTGTTAACGTGGAAATGGCTACCAACCACAAAGAACTTGTTATCTTCAAGATTGCACAGGCCGGAATAACGGGGCTGGGACAGAACACGGGGGATGACCAGGCGGCGGAAGCGTCGGCCTTCGGTATCAAAGATATGTAGTTGCTGATTGGCTTCATCGCTAACCAGAATACGGTTACGGCTCAAAAAGGCCAGGCCGCTGGGACGAAAATCCATAAGCACGCCGTCGTCGCCGCGCATGTCGAAGATGGGAATTCTATCTCCGTTAGGATCTGTTACATAATTTTCAGTAATCGAGCTGTACTCACCAGTGGGGGAGAGCCTGGCACCTCTGGAACTGTCGCTGGGCTGTTCGGTTTGGAGGGAATCCTCATCGGGAGCCTGGCTATTGTTAGCGGCATTGACTTGCGGGGCGCTCTGGGTTGGAGCTGGCTCCAGACCGGTGCTGAGATCTATGTCGGCCCTCTCTGAGGTTACATCGTCGCTTGTATTGATGATAACTTGGGATTGCCCATCTTGAACCGCGGGGGCGGCTGGCTGAGCCGTTTGAAAACCTTGCTGGGGGGCAGGCGAAACGATAGATGGCTCAGAGTCCTCGTCAGAGGAAACTATTTGGTGCTTCTGAGTGGGATCGGCGTTGTAGATGGTTATGTTTTCTGCGTTGGGATCGGACTCAACAGACTGACCGTAAGCGGGAGGACAGACGGATACGGTAAAGGCTAGCGTTGCAGCTAGACCCAAATAAGATAAGTATTTCCTGCAGCCAATCACGGCCATTGCGCTTTTATCTCCTAACAGAACGGATTTAATAATGTTTTCACTAACAAAACTATCACAGGCAAATTCTTCTTGGCAGGAAAAAAAGCCTGCTTTATCTGGTCCAGCTTGGAACGTGGGTGTATGAGAAATTTTCGAAGGTTGAAATTAACTTGATCTGTAGGCTAAGGGGAACAATTGTTCTGTACAAGCCCTCTAGGCCGCCCGCATAAGATTTGACGGCTTGCAGGCCAAGGGGGAGCCTATACGGGTTGGTAATTCGCATGCTAGATCTGGCCAGCAAGCGGTGGGTGCGAAATGCCTTCGTAAAAACACAGGTCGGACGATTTTAAGAGCACATAAAAAAAGCGAAGGTGTTTGATCAAAAAAAGAGGGTTCCAGGGTACTTAACAAAAGCTACATGCGGCAAGTTGATTTTTTTTGACAGAGGTGTACGCTTTTGGCTTTTGACTTGGATTTTTTGGTCTCAACGAGCGATCCCCGGCCTACTCCAGAACAGCTTAGGCAGCAGGT
>OMRK01000053.1 GCA_900313515.1 uncultured bacterium
TGTTCCTGCCCAGCTCACGGCTCATTACTTCTTTCAAGTTATTTATGCATTTTTCCAGATCAAGAGAAGCAAATTTGGAGCGAGGATCGTTTACGTAAGGTTTCTCCCCCAAATAAATACCAGGCTCCAACATTTTCAGCCAAGCCTCGACGCCCTTAGAAGCAATCTGTTTTTTATGCCAATCCAGCAGACTGCGACAGAAATCTGACTCAAAAAGTAAAGCATCAACAGGATCGGCAAATGTCTCCAAACAAGTGCGCACCGCCGCTAGATCCGTCCATTCAGAGCTGGACAGGCGTAGAGCATCACCCTGAAGGTTATCCTCCTGTTCAACTAATACTCCCATTTTGAAGGCTGCCGCTAAAAGGTAAGACACGCGCATATGCTCTTTATAAGTACTGTGCCGCAAAGTACACCAGCTAACATCTTTGCGGGAATGCAAGGCCCTGGCGCCGTGTACCAGAGCACTAATATAGGCCTTCTTGTAATCCTCAAGTTGCAGATCCCTCAAACTAAAGGCTCCACAGACATCGATAAAATCGACAGCCTCACCATCACCCGTATCCACAATAATAACTTGGCCTTCGCTACAGATGCTGGCAGCTTCACCGCGAAGCCGGTGAACCAGCTCGTACAGCACGTGCCTATCTCCTGGATGGTAAAAGTTCCAGCTTCGTAAGCCGGAATCGAAAGCTACGTAAAGCTTCTCTTCAACAGTACTTCTGTCACCTTCACCACCGACAGACGAGTTGAACTCAAAGTCAGAAACTACCGCTTTGCCGATCGTTTGCAACCGTTTGGTTAGGTAAACATCCGTATAGCGTTTAAGCAAAGTCTCTACCACATGCGGCATAGACATGGGATAAAGTTTATCAACGGCATCACGCAAAATTTCCAGCCATTCATTGACTGTCTTATGCTTGGGAATATTTATGAAATTATAACCAACCTGCTTATCAATTTCTAAAATTATACTATTTAAATCTTGGGGACTGGAATGGAGGGCTATATATTTGGCGGCTTCATCTGTCGAGCAAAGTTGCTCATCACTATCCTCAAGAACTCCATCGTAAAACTTGAGGCAGATCGCTCGAAGTCGAGCAGACGACTCTTCCATTAAGATCTTTAAACTGTCCAGCTTTCTTTTTAAATCGTCACAAGCATTCAATATGCCAAAAAAAGCCTTGATCTCCTCACGTCCCAAATAGCTAGTAAAGACATTATTGTAATAATCGGTTATAACCTTAAACGATTCATTAATTTCGGAATAATCTACCTTGCTAAATGCACGCTTAAGCAGGGGGGGATTGAAATCGGCCATCTTTGCAATAGCTCGATTTTTAGCTTCTTCCAAACGCACAGCTTCCGATTCGGCATTATTGGTTCTTTCATGCATGGTGCTAAGCCCAAAAGAGATCTGGCGAGTCAAATCTTCCAGAAGACAGGCCAGAAGCAACCCGTTGTGCTCTACGTTGACAACACTTCTAACTATATTTTCAAGTCCATTGGTGCATTCTTCAATTATTTCACCAGTAACCTCGGCTAATTCAATGTAGAAATCGTCCTGCACCTCGCACTCAGCAACCAACGACTTAAGTTGTTCATCAAATTCCTTGCAGTAATCTTCCAAGGCCTTACCGTATTTGGGCTTTTTATGCAAGTAATCCAACTTAGCTTTAAGAAAAGCCTCTACATTGTAACGTCCCCCTCGAATCTCTTGACAGCGCTTTTGGTAAAGTTCATGCACCTGCAGTGAATCTAAGCGATGGACCTCTAAAAATTCCTTGACCATAACCGTACTGCGCATACGGTCCTCGCTAATTTCCTTCTTTTCAAACAAAAGCAGGCGCAATTGAGAGACAACCGCCAAACTAGCCAAATCCCTGGCTATTTCCATAATATGCAACGAAGGAGAGGCAATCCTGAAGGCATGAAAATCGAAATAGTTACGACTGCTAGAATCCTCGCACTCCTCAAGACTAGAGACCAAACCCACCACTACCGGCTCCGTCTTCCCTCGACTTAACGTTCCCGTCGCCATAGGGAGCACTGCCTCGCTCAAAGACTGCCTAGCTCCGGCTACTACCTCCTGGTCCGCCGAACTGCCGGGTTCCATAATTTTATTGTACAATTCCGGAAGCTCGTAATACCAATAGCAAATCCTAAACAATAATCTAGAGGCCTGCCGCCACTCGATCTGATCGTCGAAATTTTCGACAGTAGTAAACAATACTCGCTCGTATGGAGCTTCTCGGCTATCCTCCAAATTAACATTATCGCCGTACAGCTCCTTAGGCTTTTGCTCCTCTTCCTTTGTTTTGTCGCTCTTATGCCCCAAACCAGGATTTACATTAACTACATTATTGGCTAAAAATATATCCAAGTGAGCCAAGATATCAGCAGTGCTGGACTCTTCTTTGTGCTCCTCTTCATCAGCAGCCATCCAGAGCCTGTTTTCGGCGAAATCTACAGCAAAGGCATGGTTTGTGCTCGCATCCATCCAGTGATTCAGTTCCAATAGGCCGGCATAAACATTGGCAGCGACCGCCTGCGATTCGGGAATCTCCACGGAAATTGGCAGCACCGCTTTAAAATGGGCCACTATTCCCTGCTTTTCTAGGTAATTGCGCAGTGCATAAGCCAACTCACAGTGAATAGAGCCCGTGCCACCTCCCAAAGAGGCACATATGATGATTTCCAGCTCCTTGGTGCAATCCTTGAAATCACCAAAGTCCACCAACCCCGCCTGCTCTTTCAAGCTCTCCGCCTCATCTTTATGTAAGCTGACCCCACCGGGCGCAACCGCATCGTTTAAGTTCTGGGCCTGGGCTTTGCGTTTGGCTATGGCCTGTCTCATAAGACCAATTCTGCTGATCCGGACGGGGGCTTCCATAAGTTCCTGTACCGTATTGCCAAAAATCTCAATGATTTTGGGCAAATTTATAACCATGGTCAAACGGCCCAAAGACTTATTGCCAAATGACCCGTGACTTGTTTCCAAAGATATGGGGAAATTTGGCATCCAATTATCCAACTGTGGAGATTTAGAACGCATCTGCAAGGCTCGAGTACACTCAGAGGCATTCATATAAATGGTTGTAAGACTTGGTTCTTTAGGAAGAGAATTGATCCAAACATCCGTGTCCAGCAGTAAGCCGCGTACAGACTGGGAATGAGTTTTCTCTAGGGAACCCACCGCCTGGCGCACTGCCCGGCAGCCGACCTGGCCAATGCCTATAAATAAGAACTTTCGGATAGAGGACAACACTAAAATCTCCTTCTCTGCACCCTAGGGAGCATCCTAAAACCGGGAACTTTGTAAAGACACGGAATAGAACCCGCCTACGCCGCTTCGTTTGCCGCTAGCTTCTATCGAAGCATTTAGGATTCCCGCCTTGCCCTGAGAAAAGCCGAAATAGGTGGATTCCACACCTCTAAGTTCAACTAACTGTTCCGCCTAGCCAGCCTATCACTAACCATCGGCCCATCCCTGCCAGCCGATTACACGCGCCCAGCACCACCCGCCCAAGCCAACCTCGCCCAGAGCACCCCACCAGCCGCCTACACGCGCCCAGCCGCCACCATCCAAAAATCAGCCTTAATCTCGTCAGGCGGGAATTTCCATCCCAGGCCAAGAAATTTCGCCGGTTATGTCTTTAGTTAGAGCAGAAAGTATCGCCCGCCAATTTCTTACCGAGCCTATCTGGCATGATATTTCCTTCAATATTGAGCCTCAAGAACGCCTGGGCCTCATAGGCGCCAACGGTTGTGGCAAGTCCACTCTCCTGCGCGTTATCGGCCAACTGGATAAACCGGATTACGGAACTGTAACCTTTCAGCCCGGCTTAACCATAGGATTCCTCCCCCAAACTCCCCAATTTGCCGATGAACTTACCATAAGGGAGGCTATCGTCCAGTCCCAGCAGGCAACCCTAAAAGCAATAGAAAACTACGAAAAAGCCTGCGAGCTTTACAGTCGAGAGCCTAGTCCCGACAATGCCAGCCGCATGGAAAAGCTTAACATGGAGTTAAATGCCAGCGGCGCCTGGGATCTGTCAAAACGCACCGAAGAACTTATATCCCAGCTCGATCTAAACAATATCAACAAGAATATGGGAGAGCTTTCTCAGGGCACACGCAAGAAGGCAGCTATCTGCATTGCTCTACTCAACAATCCTCAGCTTTTGCTTTTGGATGAGCCAACCAATCACTTAGATGCGACTACCATCGACTGGTTGGAAAATCAGCTGGCTCTCTTCAAGGGTGCACTGGTAATTGTCACCCATGATCGCTATTTCCTGGACAAGACTGTAGGGCGAATATTGGAGTTAGATCACGGCCAAGCTACCATGTACCAGGGTAACTACGCCCAGTATTTGGAGCAGAAGGCCAAAGCCACAGCCTTAAGCGAACAGGAAACCGAGCGACGCGCCAACTACATCCGCCAGGAGATGGAGTGGTTTAAACGCGGGGCCCGGGCTCGCTCCACCAAGCAGAAAGCACGCCAAGAGCGCCTGGTTGCCCTTCTGAAGAAACAGCAAGAACAGAAAACTCTTCTGAGTCAGGCTCGAGAAACGGTCTTTAATGGTCTCAATAGCTTCCGCAGTTTAGGCACCAAGGGGATAAATCTTTACAATATAAGCAAGGCCTACGGTTTGCACCGGCTCTTTGAAGATTTTTCCATAAAGATTAAGCGTGGCGACCGTCTGGGCTTTGTCGGCAATAACGGTTGTGGTAAAACTACTCTTCTAAACATCATAGCCGAAAAAATTGAGCCCGACAGTGGTCATATTGAATTTGGCGAAACCCTAAAAATGGGGTACTATGCCCAAATCGAAGAGGATGAGGCCTCCGATCTCAATTCGACCATTTTAAATTATGTGCGCCAGAGTGGCGACTATATCGTGACCGCCTCCGGACAGAGAGTTAGTGCAGAGAGCCTTTTGGAGCAGTTTCTCTTCCCGCGTCCCATTCAGCATAATCTTGTGAGCAAACTCTCGGGCGGTGAACGCAAACGCCTGCGCCTTCTGCGCGTGCTTATGCAGGGGCCGAACTGCCTTCTCTTGGACGAACCCACCAACGATTTGGACATTCCCACTCTAGTTCGTCTGGAGGCCTGGCTGGATGATTTTCCCGGAATTGTCATTATGGTAAGCCACGACCGCTATTTTTTGGATCGTTGCGCCGATCGGCTTTTCTATTTCGGTCAGGGGCAAATTAGGGAATTCCCCGGTGATTATGAGGCGTTGCGCGGCTATATAAATGATGAAGCTAAGCGGCAGGCTCAATTACATGCAGAGCTAGCTAGAAAAGAGAAGGAGCAAGCTTCTTTGAAGGCGGGCTCCGCTACAGTAATTTCACCTCTACCAGGTGTGGCCGATATTAAACTTACCTCACCGGCCACGAAGACTGAAAGATCCGCAACTGTTGCCAAAAAGCCCAAGCTAACCTACAAACAAAGCTGCCGCCTGCATGAATTGGAAGAGCTAATTTCCCGAGATGAAGCCGAACAGGACCGGCTTAAGGCCCTCCTGGAGAATCCCAGTCCCAACGCCGAAGAGATGGCTCAGGCCTACAAGAACTACGAAGGCCTGCAAGCTGAACTGGAAGCCTATATGGCAGAATGGGAGAAGCTGGCCGAATTGGCCTAATTATAGGAATCCACGTCACTGTTAAGGAAGGGGAGATGCATAAGGCAAAGAATCTACGAGCCTTGTTGAACTTTGTTAGTAGTGCTGTTGGAGCGTTTCGACTTAAGGCCATTTGCCCAAATCTCAAGCTCTAAGTGAGCAAACGGCAGATTAATGGCAGGCTTTGGATAAACGCCTAAATACAAAGGTGCGGAACAGAGCTTAAGCTTTGTCAAGCAGGAATTAAACTGTAGACCTATGTATTCTCAAATCTATGCGAGTTTTACAGAACAGTATACCGCACAGCTAAACGGTTAAAGGGTGCCGGTCAGGTAGTACGGAGCTTCCCAGTATGCAAGAGCTGCAAGAGTTACAGGCAAATTATAATAAAATAACTCAGGATTACCAACGCACTCTGGTGCGTCTACAGAACTCTGAGCTTATTTTAGGTGCAGTTGATCGTTTGGATGCAGCGGTTGCCGATTTCAAGGCTGCGAGCCGAATTCTTGTTGATACTTTTGTAAGTTGTTTGAACGCAAAGGCGGCAGTTATCTTCGTTACTGACATAAGGCAAACAGAAATTATCTCTGAAGCGGTCAGTAGCATATCTTACGATGAGCTCCTAGCTAGTTGCACCGAGAGGCTGAATGCTTCAAGAAAAGCTTACGGCAAGGAAGGTAACTTCCGGTATATTTATGGCGTGCATGTACCAGACGTGCCGCGCGATCTACTGCTCACTCCCAATCCTAAAAGCATATTCTGGGTTAAGGTCCACGATGGTCACCCCTTCTCTGTAACCAATAAAACCGATTCTCCGTTCTATAAAACCAATTTCGAAAAATACTGCACTGAGGATTTTGAATTCCACTACTGGATTCCGCTGCTCAACAAGTTGGACAATAAGATAATTGGCCTCGTTGGGTTGAATATCGACAATCCAGAAGTTTTAGAAACAGAGTTTATCGAGCGGTTGATTTCCCATGGAGAGAGAGCACTGCGCAACGCCGTCCTCAATAGACGCCTGGAGACCTCACGCATTGCTTTGGCCCATCAGGTCCACAAGCTGGAAACCCTTTACAATGTGGGTAAGGCCTTAAGCGCAATCGACGACCGCAATCGTTTACTTAGAGATATACTCAAGTATGCCGTCGGCACTGTCAAGGCCCAGAAGGGCTCTATTATGCTTTTGGAAGAGGCCACCAACGAGCTGGTAGTTTCTGTGGTCTACGGCATCGATCCCGACACCGAAGACAAGATCCTGCGCGGCGTCTACGAAACCCGCCACTTAAAAATTGGTGAAGGCGTAGCCGGGCAGGTGGCTAAAACTCGCGTACCCGCCGTTATTGACAACACCGGGCACAGTTCCGTTTTCGTGCGCAACGAGCACTCCAATGTCTCCTCAATTTTGTGCGTTCCCCTTATTGTCCATGACGATCTGCAAGGTGTGCTTAATATCACCAACAAGGAGATGGGGGCTCCCTTCAACAGCGATGATTTGCAGATTATCATGCAGGTAGCCGATCAGGCGGCTGTGGCCCTCTACAATGCCCGCCTTTATGAGCTGGCTGTGACCGACGGTCTCACTAAAGTATTTATCCGCCGCCACTTCTTCTCCAAGTTCTCCGAGGAGATTAAGCGTTTGAACCGCAGTAAGTCCCATTTATCCTTGATCATGCTGGACATCGATTTCTTTAAGAGTGTTAACGACACTTACGGTCATCAATGCGGTGATTATGTCCTCTCCGAGGTAGCGGCCACATTGCGCAGCGTCCTGCGCGATATCGATATTATCGGTCGTTACGGCGGCGAAGAGTTTGCCATTCTCTTACTTGATTCCGATGCCAATGGTGCCTTCAAAGCCGCCTGCCGTATTCAGAAGGCTTTGGAGGAAAGTGTGTTTATATGGGAACTGCCAAATGCAGACTCTCCAGCAGAACTGAGGATATCGGTGAGCATCGGTATTTCCTGTCATCCCGATAATGCCAGCGATCCTGCCGGACTTATCAAATGCGCAGACGCCGCAATGTACTACTCTAAAAGGCATGGACGCAACCGCACAACCATTTACAACGAGGATGTGCGCCACTTTATAGAAAAAGCCCAGTCCGGCGAGTTCGAGACAACAGAACGATCACCGGGCCACTAGTCGATACCGGACGCTATGTGCTTGTTGGCAGTGCGAGAGCCGGGGCGGTTGGCAATTGATAATTAGCAATGAGCAATTAGCAATTAGTAATTCGTAATGCTTAATGCGTAATTCGTAATTAGAAACGAGTAAATTAATCGCGGGGCGTATAGGCGTGGGCAGAGGAAGCGAGACGCGGGAGAGCAATTGCAATTAGGAATTAACAATTCGTAATGCTTAATGCGTAATTCGTAATTAGAGAAAGAGGCGGTGCGGGGGCTATGGCGATTGGCTGTGGGCGCAACCCGAGTCTGGGGCTGCCAACTGGAGGTGTACAAAAGGGGCGCATTTTTCCGCATTTCGACCATTAGCTACCGGTTAAGTTGGAGTTTGTGTTCTGCACTTTTTGGGAAAAA
>OMRK01000158.1 GCA_900313515.1 uncultured bacterium
AGGAGTGGGTGCTGGTGCGGGTGCTTGCCAAGCGGGTGTGGGCGCGGGCGCAGGAGTTGGCGCCGGTGCTGGTGTGGGTGCTTGCCAAGCGGGTGTGGGCGCGGGCGCTGGTGCGAGGGGCGCCGGTGCGCCAAATGCCGGGGTTGGTGCGCCAGCAGGAGTGAAGCGGGCTACTTCTGGTGTAGCCATAGACTTCTTGACAGCTTGCAGATCTGTGCCGCAGTTTTCGCAGTAATGAGCGCTAACCAAATTATCTTGATTACAGTAGGGACAACGCACGATAAATTACACCGCCTTATTTTTTCTAATTTGGCTCTTGAACGGAAGCCATTTCTAAAAAATATCTCAAAACATTTAGCCGGAACGGAGGCCTGGCTTTTTAAGCCAGTTATGTCCCATTCAGCGGCACAAGTCCCCTTGGCTTTTAACAACTATTTTGCTTTCCCTACCTATAGGTTTACATTATAAATTTTCTCTCTGTCGCTGAGTTGGGGGGCTTTTAGCCTAAGATAGACCGTCTTCTTAAGTGTTTGTAGCCTGCCTTTTAGGGTAAACAGGAAACGGGTTTAACGGGTAAAAGCCTCAGGACTATGCCTGTCAGTTCTATGCGTATAAAAGTAAAAGCTATGGCCAAGGTTAACTTGGCTTTGGAAATATCTGCTGCTCTGCCCGATGGCTACCATGGGCTTGATACCGTTTTTCAAGCTTTGGAATTGTCCGATCTCTTAATATTGGAGAAGGCTACTGCAGAAGAAAGTGGCCTTAAAATTATTGACCGAGTCGGAGCTGGCTTTAAAGTATTTAACAACAGCGATAATTTGGTGCTTAGGGCTCAGAGAAAACTTGAAGATTTGGTGGGATATCCTCTGCCTTGTAAGTTTACTCTCTGCAAGAACATTCCAGCTGGTGGAGGGCTGGGTGGGGGCAGTGCCGATGCCGCTGCCGCTCTGAAGGGTCTCAACAAGTTATATAAGCTTAATTTAGAGCCGGAAGTCATGCATTCGGCAGCGGCCAGTTTGGGAGCGGATGTGGCTTTTGGATTGGTGGAAGGCACAGCCAGGGGGCTGGGGCGAGGAGATCAGATTACCTCGCTGCCCGTTCCCGCTCAATTGAAGTATTGGGGAGTGCTTCTAGTTATTCCACCTTTTAGCCTTAGCACTCCGGAGGTGTACAAGGCCTGGGATCGCTTGGCCGACTCCAAGAGACATCCCGCAGTAGGCTCGGCTTTGAAGCTGGTCGAGCTATTGGAAGAGCGAAATGAGGTAATGAACAGGCGTGATTGGGAACTCGTTTTTTTGAACTGTCTAAAAAATGATCTCTATCCGGCTGCTCAGTTTCTCTATCCACGTCTGAAGACCATATTGCAGGGGCTGACCAGCTGGGGCTGCAGTGCTGCTCTGCTGTGTGGAAGCGGTTCTACCGTGTTTGGGCTTATATCGCCCGAAGTTTACAAACAGGTGCGCTTAAAGCCTAAGCTTTTATCTCCATTGCGCAAATTTGGGCGCATCAAGCTCACTCAGTTCTCCTTGAAAAGTCAAACGAATAAAAAGAAATGAACATGGATTATACCTTTAATTTTCCCGTAAATGCTGTTCTTTTGGCTGGTGGAAGCATAAAAAATATGCCCGCTTCCGAGCCCCAGGTTCCAGGAAAGGGGCATATACTGGTGGGCAATAAGGCTCTCGGTGCCCACACCTTGCAGGCGCTTAAGAATTCCTCAAAAATAGGCCGCGTGACCTTGGTCACTCCTCTGACCAAGGAGCAGCTGGATTCTCAATGGGAAGGGGTCGATAATGTGGCTCTGTCCGGGAACAGCCTGATGGATTCGGTGGCTGCCGGTTTGAATGCTGAGCCCGTTTCCGATCGTCCTACGCTGTTGGTGGCAGGTGATCAGCCGTTTTTGACTTCCGAGGCGGTAGACGATTTTTTGTTAAGTTGCGCCCAAAAACCTAACAATGTTTTATGGTATTGCTTTGTTAACAAGAAGGCTTCTCAAGCTAAATATCCGGAAGTAAGGCATACCTGGGTTAAGTTGGCGGAGGGTACTTACTGCGGCGGCGGTTTGACATGTGTTCGTGCCAATGTTTTGGCGGCTTTGCGCGGTGTGATGGACACCGTGACCCGGGGACGCAAAAGCCCTCTTAAATTGGCCGGCATTTTAGGTTGGAAAACTTTATTGTATCTACTTATTGGACGCCTGACGGTTCCAATGGCTGAAGCTGCCGGTGCTAGACTTTTGGGGCTTCCATGCTGTGGCATATGTAGCGATTACGCCGAAGCTGCTTACAATATTGACGATTGGGAATCTCTGCAGCAGGCCAGAAAGCGAATGGGTGATTTGTAGTTTTTGCAAAGAGCGTTAACCGCTCTTTTCAAAAAAGGCCTTTTAACACTTGCTCAAGCGGCTGAAGAAGCGGGCATGACCGTTGCTGAATTTGAGTCTAAAATGATAGCTATTGCGGCTAGCAATTAACCGCCTGAGCAAAAATACCAGCCGCCGACATAGCTAGGCGCTTTTGTTGAACAAGGTTCCCCTGCTCCCGGGGGGCCTTTTTTTTTGTGTCCGGCGTCAACAAAACAACTTGGGGATGCCTCTCCCCTACGGGCTTGATTATAGGAGCCGTTAATCTAACGCTGGGGAGATCCACTTGTCGGCGAATTGTCCTTGCCGCAAAGGGTTATGCATAATAAAATAAAATTATCTGTTTCTATTTACAGATCCTGGCCGCAAACCATGAATGGAAAGGCAAAATCACAGCAATGACACAGCAGATGAAACAGATTAACGGCAGTATTTGGCATAGTATAAGTTCTGCTCGGGTGACTCCAGAGGAGTTTATCGTCGTTATTGAGATTGGCAAGGGTAGCAAGACCAAGTACGAGCTCGACAAGGAAACCGGTTTCCTCATTTTAGATCGCATTCTGCACACTTCAACCCACTATCCAGCCAATTATGGCTTCATTCCTCGAACCTATGGCGATGATGGCGATCCGCTCGATGTGTTAATGTTGTGCTCTGAGACCATTCAGCCCATGACTTTGTGTCGCGCCCGTCCCATTGGAGTTATCTTCATGCTCGACAACGGCAAGAGCGATGAAAAAATTATAGCGGTCCCGGTCGGTGATCCAAACTACAGCATATACAACGATATAACCGATCTTCCACCGCATTTGATCGATGAAATTAAGCATTTCTTCACAGTATATAAATCGCTGGAGCACAAGACAACCGCTGTAAAAGAGCAGGGAAATCGCGCTGAAGCCATTCAGGTCATAAAGAAGTGCCTGGAAAATTACATAGATACCTTCATAAAGAGCTGGTAAGCGGCAATTGATATTTCTCGTGCCCAAGGGCAGAGGAGTTTGAAAAGTCGGCCGCTTAAAGCTGATGGCGGCTCTTTGAGTGGGGTTTCTTAAGGAAGGAGGTGGCGTAATCATGGAAATAGGCCGTTGGGGTAAGGCCGTTTTAAGCGGTTTTGCGGTGTTTTTACTGTGCCTGATTGTTTATAGCTGTAGCTTAGCGCCAGGGCTGCCTCCCGGTTATGACAGCGCAGAACTGACCAGTGCCTGCGCCGGCGGAGGAATAGCCCACCCGCCAGGATATCCTCTGTATACGCTCATAGGCTGGATATTGTGCTCCTGGAGTAGCCAGGAACCATCCTACACTATGAATATGTTTTCCGGCTATATGGGCAGCTTGGCCTGTGGGGTGTTGGCCTTTGGGTTGGCCTTGGTCTCTCGCTCCATTGCAGTTGCTTTAATGGGGGCGCTGCTTTTTGCCTTTTCTCTCACTCCCTGGCATCTATCCGTGGGCGCCGAAGTTTTTACCATGCATTTATTCTTTGTCGCTCTCCTTTTCAGCCTAGCTTTAGTCTGGAAATATATGCCGGGTAGCCGTTTTGTTGTAAGCTGCCTTTTGGCTTTTGTGTTTGGCTTGAGTTTAAGTCACCATCATACTGTTGTGCTGGCCGTTCCTTCCCTGGCTCTTTATTTTTGGCTGGTCTGTAATCCGCCTAAAAGTCCCACGGAAGAAAACAAAACTCCCAAACCGACTAGCCGTAAGCGGGGCAAGCGCTCCCAAAAAAAGAACTCCACTCTTTCGGCTAATACCACCTCGTCGGCCCCCATCGCCACGCAGGCTTCTAACGTTGTGCAGCCTCCCAGCGCTGTCCAGGCTTACAACAATCCGGAGCAAGTTTCTGAAATTCGACAGGAATCTGGAGATGGAAAAGATCTTGAGAACACGTCCGCTTCTACTGTACAGTCACGCGGGCTGTTGACCTATCTGGCTCCGGTGCTGTGTTTTATATTGGGCTTGCTCCCCTATTTGTGGCTCCCCTTGCGCTCGGCCTATCTGCAGAGAGCGGCACAGACAAAATTTGTGCTAAACTGGGGAAATCCCAGCACTTGGGAAGGTTTTTGGTGGGTTGTTACTCGCAGCGGATATGGCACCCTGTCTTTGAGTTCCCAAAACGACAATATAGATCGTTTCTATTCCATAATTGCCTATTTCTATTCTGTAGGTCTTAGGCAATCTGTCCTTATAACGGCCATTTTTGCGGTGATTGGGCTTATTTATGTGCTGGGCAACTGGAAAGAATACAGAGACGAAGCTTGTCTTTTCGGATCCTTCTGGTTTGTGACCGGTCCTGCTTGGGCTATTTATGCAGCTCAACCCGATTTGCCTGGCTTTACGGAAATGTTGGAACGTTTTTATGCTGCATCGTATCTTGGGCTAGCTTTTTTTGTAGGTATGGCTGTTAAGTGCCTTTATAAAAGTGTTATTGTTGATTACAAAACCGGAGAGACTAAGGAACTCAACGAAGCGGAATTGGTCCAATATCGAGGACAGAAGGTACCTGGCCTGCAGATAAAGGGTCAAAGATGGGCTTGGGCGGCAGTTATTGCTTCCGTTGTTTTTGTGGTTTGCTTAAATTGGTCGTCGGCCAGCGAGTATGGACGTTATCTTGTAAATGATGGCCTTATGTTTATGGCTGATACTATCCCTGACAAGGCTGTGGTGGTGGCGACTAATGATTTGGTTTGCGGCGGACTGATCTATTCTAAGACAGTGCGTGGGCGTAAGTATATTCTTGTGCCGGAGGGGGTTTATCGCTCTCCGTGGTTTTTGGATTCTCTACCCCAAGATTATGCCAAAATTTTAAGGGAAAAGGGGTTGATAGAATTCTTAAACCAGGCTCATAAGGCGGGGTTTGATATCTATTTCGATAATGAACAGACCGCCGGTGAGTGCGGTCTTGAGCATGCTGATAAATACCATCCGGTGGTCTGTTGTGGACTTCTCTACCGTTATGTCCGCCCCGGTGAGGATGTCTACTCCTCGCCTGAAGCTTTACTGGAATATCACAAGAGGGATGCCGAGCTACTTAAATCTTACATAGCCAATTACCGTCCTGTAAATTGCGCCGAAGATGCTTGCTTGCGTCCCTTTTGGCATAAGTTTATGCTCAAGAGATGGCAAACGGCTGTTGAACACAATGAGGGTCATGAGTTTACAAAAATTGAGCGCTTCTGTTTGGAAAAGGGCAAGAAACAATCCAGAAGTGGCGAGCCGTGAGGCTAAATTCTTTTGAACCTAGGTTGCCTTTTGTGTCTATTGGCTAGTCCTTGGGCTTTTTGTCTGTTAATTGAGGCGCTATCTAACTTTCTCCGGGGGATATCTGTCTGATTCTATTTGTTGCTTAGTTGCTACTAGGCAGGATAAATCCAAACCCAACAGAAAGTTGAGCGGAATTTTGTACTTTTGTGAAATTTGTGCAATAATACGTTCTTATAAAAGTTTTTTTGCGCCGTTCAGCCTTCTTGGACATGGGGCTGTTGCGTGGGCGCTCTAGAACATGGAGGTATCAATTTAAAATGTCTATTGCTAAGCCGAAAAAGAATGGCCCGGCTAAGTGCCGTAAGTCCGGTGCCCCTATTGAAGGGCAAGATTGGGTGAAGATTGGCGGTGCCAGGTGGTTAAGGGAAGTCGCCGTTAAGGAAGGCAAGTTTATCCCGATCGAGTATCGCGAGGGCTACCAGCCCAAGCAGAAGCCAGTTGAAGCTGCTCCTGAAGCTAGTGCCGAAGAAGTCCCCGTTGCTGAAACAACCGAAGCAGCGGCTGAGTAGTAGTACCATCCGGTACGGAGGGATCGTTAAGTGAATATTTATTCCACAGAAAAGATTCGCAATGTTGGCTTATTTGGCCATCAGGGAGCAGGCAAGACCTCTTTATCCGAGGCTCTGCTTTATTGTGTCGGCGTTACAGACAGGCTTGGAAAAGTTGAAAATGGAAATACCGCATCCGACTTCGATCCCGATGAGATCAAGCGGGCTATGAGCGTTTTTTCCGCTCTCACTCCCATTGAGTGGAACGGCAATAAAATTAACGTTATTGACACTCCAGGCTTTTTCGATTTCGTGGCTGATAGCCTCGGAGCTTTGAGGGTTGTCGATTGCGCCGTTTTAGTGGCCGCAGCCAATTCTGGCATTGAGGTTGGCTTGGAGAAGATTTGGGGTTCCTGTGAGTCCCGTTCCAAGGCCCGTATTATGTTCGTCAATAAGATGGACAAAGAAAATGCCAACTTCACCCATATCATGGATGAAGCCAAGGAAAAACTCAGTGGGGCCAGAGTTATTCCCATTCAGTTGCCCATAGGTGCTGCTGATAGTTTTAAGGGAGTTGTGGATCTCATCGACAGGAAGGCTTATTCCTTCGATGCCAAGGGTGTGCCTACCGAAATTCCGGTGCCAGAGGAAATGGCCGACGAAATTGAAGAAGCCCGTGAAGCAATGGTCGAGGCCGCGGCTGAGGCTACCGATGAACTTACCGAGAAGTTCTTCGAAGAAATGGAGCTCTCCGTTGAGGACATTAAGACTGGCTTGAAGATCTTGACGGCCAACGGTGCAGTAGTCCCCGCCCTGTGCGGTTCCTCAATAAGCTTGGCCGGTGTGAGGCTTTTGGCCGATGCCATCCTCGAATATGTGCCCGCGCCTAACTACAAAGTTGAGGCTAAAGATGGCGATGAAAATGCTGTGGAAATCGCTGCCGATCCCAAAGCGCCCGTGGTGGCCCTTATTTTCAAGACCAGTTCCGACCCTTACGTAGGCAAGATCTCTTATCTGCGCGTTTTCGCAGGCACTCTGCATTCCGATACGGTCTTGCATAATTTAGCCAAGGGCGTAGATGAAAAGATTGGCAATCTGCTCTTCATACGTGGTAAGAGTCAGGAGAAGATCGGTGAAGCCCAGCCTGGCGATATCGTGGCTATAGGCCGTTTGGGCATATCCGCGACCGGTGATACCCTTTCGGATCCCACCCGCAAGGTCGTCCTGCCCGGTTTGGATCTGCCTCGTCCCTTCTTCTCCAAGGCCATTAGAGCTAAGTCCAAAGCCGACGAAGATAAGCTTTCGGCCAACCTGCAGCGTCTGCTCCAGGAGGATCCTACCCTCCAGTTGGAGCGCGTAGAGGAGACCCATCAGAGCGTTCTCACCGGTATTGGCGACGTTCAGCTTGATCTGTGCGTTGAGCGTCTGAAGAGAATGGGTGTAGATGTAGAGCTTTATGCTCGCAAGATCCCTTATCGTGAGACCATCAAGGGTACGGTATCTGAAACCTATCGCCACAAGAAGCAGGCGGGCGGTCGTGGTCAGTTTGCGCAGGTTAGCATAGAAATTACCGGACTTCCTTCAGGCAGTGGTTTCGTTTTCGAAGATAACATCGTTGGTGGTGTCGTCTCCAAGAACTATATCCCCGCTGTAGAGAAGGGTGTGCGCAAGGCTATGGAGGGCGGCATTTTAGCCGGTAACCCCGTTGTGGACGTGAAGGTTCGCCTTTTCGATGGCAAGATGCATGAGGTAGACTCCTCGGATATGGCCTTCCAAATTGCTGGTCTGCAGGCCTTCAAAACTGGCGCTCCTAAGGCTAAGCCCGTTATTTTGGAACCCATCATCAACGTAGAAGTTATTGTTCCTGATTCGTACATGGGCGACGTGATTGGTGATTTGAACTCCAAGCGCGGTCGTATCAGCGGCATGGATCCGGTGGGCAATGGCTTGCAGTGCGTTAAGGCGCAGGTTCCTCTTTCCGAGATGCAGCGCTATGCTATCGATTTGCGTAGTATTACCCAGGGCCGTGGTTCCTTCGTAATGGAGTTCGATCATTATGAGGAGACTCCACACGACGTGGCTGAGCAGGTTATAAAGGAAGCTCAGGCGGCTGCGGAGGCTAAGTAAGCTGAGCGTTTTTAAGAGCGGGCGGCAAGGATTTTGTCTGAGAAGTTTTTACGCTGTGCTTGCGCACGGGTGGGAATCTTGAGAAGCGATCCTTGCCAAGGCCTGCCGGGTCAGGTGTCTGCAGCTGATTGTGGCTTTTCATCTCCAGCGTTGATTGGGGGAGAAGGAGAGTCCTGCAGGGTTTGGGGGGACTTGCTTTTTCTTGACCCCTTGTTAAATAAGGTTAGATTAGGGCGCTCCATTTGTAAGCGCGGATTCTTGGTTTATTGTTATTCATTTTTACCAGGAGGTAGATGGTGAGACACGGACTAGGCATTGCCATATTTTCAGTTTTATCAGCGGTATCTATTTCATTGATCGGTTGCGGAGATTCCGGTGAGAGCGTGGTGGGTATTGAGCCCTTCCCCACCTCCACGAGCACCAGCACGGCGGGCCCCACCGTGGATCCCACCGTGCACCCCACGGAGACTCCAACCAGTACTACGGCTACTTCTATTTTGGTCAATGACAAAATTTACAATCCCACCAAGCAGTTTATGGACGATCAGAAGGGTATCTATGTCGTCCAAGGTTTCGTTCCGGGTGGTACTGGTTTAGATGACGGGCTTTGCACCTTTAAGCTTTTCAAATACGAAGCCGGAGCCGGAGCGTTGGGAGTTAAGGCTGAGCCTACTGTCCTCGACGTTAAGCTCAAGGGTGCTGGTGATTTGCACTTGGACAATCCTTTCTGGGTAGATGGTACCGTCGATGATTTGGGCGATACGGATGCCGGTAATGATAAGTTGTACTTGGCCGTTACCGATTTGGGTAGCCCTAGCGCCGTTTACTTGATCGACATGGGGGCCAGGTCGGAAGGTTGGACTGCTGGCACGGCCGTCAATGTTTTTGATTATGGTACTACCTCTCTGGCCACCTCGGTACCCCTCACCTGCTCCTTTGATTTGGCTGGTTGTCTGTTCTGGACCGATTATTCTGAGTCCACTTCCGGCGGTTCGGTTAAGTATGTC
>OMRK01000159.1 GCA_900313515.1 uncultured bacterium
ATCCGCCGCATCTGGACTACTCGTTCTGTTCTATAAAAAACTGTGTAATTGGGGAAGTCTGTACAGACTGGCTAAGAAACATTGGCTGGAGCTATCGGCTTACTTTGTTTACTTCGTATGTCTGCTGATCCCATTGGTCATGCTTTACCTGCCTGTAGCCCTCTCTCAAGGAATGAGAGAATGGAAGGAAGTTTGCATGGGCCTTCCTCAGTTTTGCGACATCTTAAACGTTGGCCCGGGTAATATCATTCTTGGAAAGATTATTTATTCCTTAACTGACAGTGCCGGAAGAATAAAATACGAAAGAGAACTTTGGCAAGGGTGCTCTGTAGCATTTTTGGTAGTTTTTGGCTACTTATTGTTCCGCTACCTTAGCAGAGAACATACCGAATATTTTCCACACCAGGAAACAGAGTTCCATAGAATCTGCATAATAAGTTTCACTGTAGCTACCTTATTCTTGTTTTTATCTATATTGAGCGTAGGCAGCGTATCTCCTTGGTGGATAGCCTGGAAATTTATTCCCGGTGCCTCATCGATAAGGGCAGTCTCACGATTGTGGTTTTTCCTTTCGCTGCCATTGAGTATAATCATCGCTTATCTCCTTGGCCATTTCAATTTTAAGCACAGCTGGTATATA
Organism: uncultured bacterium; assembly: GCA_900313515.1. Classification (GTDB taxonomy): domain Bacteria; phylum Vulcanimicrobiota; class Xenobia; order Xenobiales; family Xenobiaceae; genus Bruticola. The sequence goes on from OMRK01000159.1 coordinate 641, forward strand.
TCGGCTATCGCCATACTCATATGGTTTTCCAATATTTCCTTCTTGTATTCTTCTCGCTGGAATGCCATTGAGCAACAAAAAATGCTGGAAAATATTCTTCCCCCTCCTCCGATGGCCAAAGTTATCGCGCTCTACAACAGCCAAGTGGCTCCTAAGAATATTAGCCGTAATATCGAAATGCAACTGGACGCTTGGCTACTGGCAGATCATTATGGGATACAAACCATAAATGGCTACAGTGGACAGTTCCCAGCTGCTTACCTGAACCTGATCATGAAAAACGCCGATTCCGCCTCCTTCCCAGTCGCTCTACTAGAATACAAATATATTCACGATATCAAGGACGATATTTATATTTACGATCTATCTAATCGTAGTTGGGCACTCGATTCCAATTACCAGTATCCGCCCCTGCCAGCTCTGGAGACAACCTACCAGTTTTCTAACAAGAATTGGGCCGTGCGCTTAGGAGATTTTTACCCTACCGAAAGCTTCGGCTGCTGGATGGGCAAGCGAGGAACATTGTGTTTTAAATTACCTGTTCCGATCCACAAACCTTTAAATGTCACCTTAAATACCTGTGCCTTTTACTCAGATAAACAAGTTGAGGTGTCTGTAAATGGTCAAGCTTTAACTACTTTAACCATAAAGCCGAAAAATTCCCAATACTCCTTCGCCATTCCTAAAAGTCTAATTAAAGCAGACGGCAAAGTTGATCTAACGTTTGCAACCCAAGGAGAGTTGCTCTCTCCAGCCGAAGTTTTATCAGAACATAAATTTGACCGAAGAAAATTGTCCATAATGCTGCGCGATATAACGATAAAGCAATAACTCTAGCACAGCCGAGGAGCCAGCCCAGTTGACTGTCAACAAAAGCAAAATTTACAGCCTAGTCTGCATATTATTTATAATTGTTTGCGAATTGTTCTTTTTGAGGGACTTGCTTGTTCCGGGAGCCATGATTGGCGATGCCGGAGATGCGCGCATGTACAACCTCATATTAGAACACTGGTTACACTGGGTTCAGGGTCAGGAACCGCTAACAACCTTTTCCGAGTCTTATCCCTTCACTAACACAATGGGATACAGCGATCTGATGCTGAGCGAAGCTCTGCTCTATGTCCCCATGCGGCTACTGGGCATAAACATGTTCACAGCTTGCAAAATTCCCTTCGTGTTATTGCACACTGTGGGAAGTCTGAGCCTGTTTTACTTTTTCAAGCGCTTTATTAAAGCACAGGATTTAGCTGCGTTAATTGGAGTTTTCTCCTTCTCCTTCGCTAACAGCTACGCATTAAGAATTATAATGCCCCAGCTTATCAATATCAGCCTTCTACCCGTAATTATGTGTGCGGTAGGCTATTTGTGTGAAAATTACTACTCTAAACCCAAACGCATAGTCATCTCCTTGCTAGTGCTTACACTGGTGGCCTTGCTCGCCTACTCCGGTTGGTATATTTTTTACCTATCTGCAATCTTTATAGGTTTCTTTGCCGGTATTTTATTGTTAATATTTTTCTTAAAAAAATATGACATATCCGGATTAATAAACTTTATCAAAGATAACCTAATCGAATTCATTATCGAAATCCTCTATTTTGCCGGTCTGCTCCTCCCGCTGGCCCTGCTTTACTTATCTATTGCTACTGAATATGGCACAAGAAGTTGGCAAGAAACTTTGGGGAATTGTCCCCAAATTTACGACGTAGTTAACGTGGGTGAGGGCAATTTTGTTTTAGGCCGAGCCATTTATAGCCTGATACAGACCTTTGATCTCAGACAATACTGGTTCAGTTCACAGCTATGCCAAGGTCACGGCTATTCGTTGGTGTTTCTGTCACTGCTCGGTTGGCTTCTCTTTAAGTATTTCCGCCCAGATAGTAACGAAAGCACTACCAGAGACGAGATCTATCAAAAAGCATATATTGGCGCCTTCGCGCTGACAATACTTTTTATGCTCATAACCGTTGTAAGGGTTGGTCCATATTCGCTCTGGTGGCTCATGTGGAAATTTTTACCCGGTGCCGGATCAATCAGAATAGTATCTCGCGCCTGGTTCTTTTTACTTCTACCTTCCGCAGTTCTGCTCACTTATCTTATAAACAACCGCAAATTTAAAACTTGGCAACTAGTCCTCATAGCAACGGCAATTTGGGTCACCAACATAAACGTCAAATCTATAAGTTACTGGAACGCCTACGATCAGTTCCAACTTCTAAGCACTGTACCGCCTCCACCAGCTTCGGCCAAAATTATTGCCGTTTTCGGCCAAAATTACAATAAAAAAATTGACGCCTACCTACAAAATGCCCATGCTCAATTGGATGCCTGGCTGATAGCCGATCATTATAGGGTGAAAACCATCAACGGTTACGGTCTGCTCTCACCAGTTCACTCCGAACTGCTCAGTCTTTACGCAGATCGCGACCCAAATCTTTTTCCCATAAACGTCTTGAGATACAAGTATATTTACGGTATCAAGGACACAATATATATTTACAACCTATCGCAGCGCACTTGGACCACCGATACAGATTACCTTTACCCCTCTATTCCCGCCCTCAATAAAACTTATCAGTTTGCCCAGGAGAATTGGGCAGTCTATTTGGGTGATTTTTACCAGGCTGGGAATTTCGGTTACTGGTTGGGACGAGAAGGAACCCTCTACTGCAAAATTCCAACTCAGGTAAACAACGGAATAAAAATGACATTACATGCTTGCGCATTTTATTCAGACAGGCCGATCGACATCTTTATCAACAACAAGCTTATTACATCCCTGACGATAAGGCCGACCAACGACCAATATTCTTTCAATATACCATCCGAGGCCTTAAAAGAAGACAGCAAAATTGAAATTAAGCTTATTGCCCATGGGGAGCTACTCTCCCCCGCTGATGTCTTTAGCGACAATTCAGATAACAGAAAATTATCTATATTGCTGCGGGCCTTGACCATAACCAGCGATCTTGAGCAATAATCGCATCAACGAGTATTTCTAGTCATTAATCGAAGGCAGAAATTTATGAGTCGTCCTTAAGGTGTAAAATAGCCCTTTCTGAGTAGATCTGTAATGTCGCCCAGTTTCACTGTTTGGGGGATGAATTAAGCTCGTTCCATTTAGCTAAAACCTTGGCGGCTACAGGTGCGGCCACGTCCCCCCCGTAACCGCCCGATTTTTCCACAAACACGGTAACAACCAAAGGTGATGCCTTCCAACCAGAATAGGGATAATATGGAGCGTAACCGGTAAACCAGCAATGATTCAAGCCTTGAGGATTATCTACTGTGGGAATATTTTCCGCAGTACCAGTTTTTCCAGCCATGCCTAAGTAAGCTCCACCGCTAGACTTGGCTGTGCCATCCTCTACCGCCAAGCGCATACCTGCACGAATATATTTAAAATAGCCAGGGTCTACCGGTACTCTGCTCCTAACAACGGGCTTAGAGAAATGCTTAACTGTGCTACCATTGCTATCATGTTGTGTAAAGCTTTCCATAAGCTGAGGGCGATAAATAACTCCATCGTTTACAACCGCCGAAGTTGCTGCCGCCATCTGCAGAGGGGAAGCACTAACAAAACCTTGACCTATAGACGAGTTAGCATCATCACCGGGGAACCACTTCTCGTGGAAATACTGCTGCTTCCACTCTGGGCTAGGCATAGTACCGGCATTTTCACCAGGCAAATCAACCCCGGTCTTCTGACCTATACAGAAGGCATTGGCGTATTTTTTCAGGCGGTTGATCCCCAATTTAGGACCGATCTCATAATAGACAGAGTCACATGAGTACCCCAGACATTCAGTTAAATCAATGGAACCATGGCCTGTGCGCACAAAGCAATTGAAAGGCAGACCGGCCACAATATACTTGCCACTGCAATAAAAGCGGGAAAAAGGCGAAATAATATGCTCATTTAAGGCAGCAGACGTAGTTATAAGCTTAAAAGTTGAACCGGGCGGATAGGAGCCATGTACCGCTCTATTGAGAAGAGGTGCACATGGATCTTTAATCAAGCGGCTGAATTTTTTCTGGCTGATGCCGTTGGCAAAATCATTGGGATCGTAAGTGGGTAAACTTACCAAAGCCCTTATGAGACCGGTATTTGGCTCCATGGCCACCACCGCTCCGCCGGAACGCTCCCCATTTTTGGCAGCCAGTCTGTTCAAAACACCATAGAGAACATCTTCAGTATATCTTTGCAACCGTAGATCAATGGAAAGATAGATATCTCCGCCCGGCACGGCACTGCGCTGTTCGCTGGTGTTTAAAGTTCGTCCTAGCATATCCACTGAATCCAACCTAAGACCAGAGCAGCCGTGCAGGATAGCTTCATGAGACATCTCCACTCCATCCCGACCGATCCATTCTCCCGCTATGTACCCCTTGTTTTTCAAGCGTTCCAAATGCTCTGCATCGATTTCACCCACATATCCCACTATGTGCGCCGCCAAATCATGAACGGGATAAATGCGCTTAGATTTAACCTCAAGCCTTAAAGACGGAAAACGTTCCTGCACCTCCACAAAACGGGCTACCGCTTTTTTATCCAACCCCTCCGCGATAGTAAGATTATCCAACTCACTATTTTTGCGAAGTATCTCAGCCAACTTTTTATATTTAGCCTCAGACAGGGGGATAACCTTAGAAACCTTAGTCAAAACCTCTACAGGATCGTTAGACTTGTAGGGTGCCATTTGAATAGTGAAGATAGCTTCATTGCGTGCTAAAATTTGGCCATTTCTGTCGTAAATCATGCCACGTCCGGCCATAACTGGCGAAAAAAGACGTAAATTCCCGCCCGCCTTTTCTCGATAAGCCTCTACATTTGTAATCTGCATGTAAAATAAGCGCGACAGCAGAAATAAGGCACAGATCACTGCCAACCATACCACTACGCGAAAGGGTTTAGCACGCATAACTTCCCTATTCCTCACATTCCAGCGGCAGAGGTATAAAGGCATGCGCTCCAAGCAGTTTATTTACGACAGCCAACAACGGCCAAACGAGCACTAAATTTCCTAGGAGCATTCCCAGCAATTCCTCACGCACAATACGAGCGGGCGGTACATTCATATGGAGCATTCCGCCAACAGTTAGCTCTGCCATAAAAAACATACTGGCAAAAATAACAGTTAGGACATAAATAAAGGGACGATCATTATAAACGCTCAAAAACTGACCAATCACTACCCCCAAGACCGAATAGGCGAAGGCCATAGTCCCCCACGAGCAAGCTCCCCAAAAGCCAGTCAGGCAACCTGCTAAAAAACCGAAGCACATACCCGCCGTGGCTCCATAACGCAAGGCAATTATACACAGAAACAACACGGCCAACTCCGGGCGCGGCCATCCAGTCGGCAACGTGGATTCAACTAACAAGCCTAGTCCCAAAAGTGGCAGAGTCAATATAAAAGCCGAGTAAGCATCCTTAATCAACGTGGTATCTCCAAAGTCTCTGGCACGGGTGCATTCATGTCGTCAATTTCTTTGGAATCATCAAAGCCAGGCTCGGCATTACCAGGAGCAGCCGGCGGCTCGGCGGCCTGGGGAGCCGGCGGTTCGGAAATCGCCGGTGGTTCCGCGGCTGGAGCAGGCGGCTCCGGTGCACGCGGTGGCTCAGCGGGTGCCTCCTCTACAGTAATATAGTGGCCCTCAGCCGTTCCAGCATTGCCAGGAACAACGCCACTATTGCTCCCATCTCCACTACCACCCGCACTATTGTGACCAGTAGCAGAATCCGCCCTCTCACCGCCAACATCTTCAGAGTTGTGGCGATTAGTCGCCGAAGTTTCTTCGCCCAAAAGTTCATCCCGAGTTTGACTCAAACTGTCTGAATGGCGGTCAGATCCGCTGTGGCTACTATCACTTGAGCTAAATCCTCCGCTTCCAGCCTGAGAATCTTCTTGGACGCCGCTGCCCTCCAACGGGTAAGAATTCGCACCTTCCGTCTCTCTTTGGTCATCAGCTGGCAGCCTACCGTACTGTTCTTCATACTTTTTGTCGGCCACCGATGGCTTAGAATGCTTACTCTTCTCATTGGCAGCCTTCAAATCTTTTTTAGCTTTCTCCCGAGCCGCCGCCTTTGCTTCAGACTCTGCCTTCAAAATAGCCGCTTCAAAAATAGCAGGATCAGCCGAGGTCCTGCCTTTCTTCATAAGAACAACCTGGCGCAGGTTATAGAAATCGGCACTGAACTGAACTTCCACGTCCTGATACAGGGCCTCGGTGCCCACGTAATGCTTTTCCACTCGGCCTAAGACCAATCCACCCGGATAAATATTACCCAATCCCGAAGTTACGACCAATTGTCCCTGTTTCACGGGGACATCAAAACGGATATATTTGATAATGCTACGCCTAACCTTATCAGTATGCATAACTCCGTAGGATTCTGTTCCCGCCAAAGCCACAGGAACAGACAATTTATCACTAGTGATCAAAATAAGCTGACAAGAGCTGTGTCCGACCGTGCCTACCTTTCCCACCAGCCCCAGAGGCGTGACGGCCACCATATCCTCAGTAACTCCATCATCCCGGCCTTTATCTAAAATAAGTTCCTCTCCCCAACTATGGGGCTCCCGACCTATAACCTGAGCAACAATATTGGGCCGTTCCTGATCCTGAGGCAGTTCTCCCTCAAGCTTAAGCAAAGATTTCAAGCGTAGGTTTTCAACTTTGTAAGATAGGAGCAGAGCTCGCTCATTGTCCAGTTTTCCATTCTGTTCACGAAGACGTTCATTTTCCTGTTTTAAATCTTTAAAATAAACGAGCCCCTGCCACCAATCGTCCAACTGACTATTAAAATAAGACAAATACTTCTGGACAGAGCCAAATTCCAGAAGTGAAGCTCTAATCCACGACAGATTTCCCAACCAATTCACAAACAGGCAGCAAACCACTATAGACAAACATATGGCAATCCATCGTTTCAACTGTTAACCCACTCCACTCTACCTGCCAGAACGCCTAAATTCCGCCTGCTACACCAACATAACTGTTCAATCTAAGGCCACCCGCCATGATAGTCTTCATAATACGCGGGTCGTAATACATCTGCTCAAGGCCCTTCAAGGTACAGGTAGCCGGATTTTCAGCCACCTGGCAAAATACACCTGTCATCTCGGACAGATAATGATCAAGCTCTTTGAGCTGACTACTTCCGCCGCACAAGGTTAAGCCTGACTCAACGATATCTCCCGCAAACCCTGGCGGAGTATTCTGCAGAACTCTCTGGATAAGTTGGGCCACCTGCTCAAGTTTGGGAGCCAACACCTTAACTATCTGGGCGGCAGTTAATTTCAAGCGGCGCGGAAACCCAGTCTTTAAATCACGCCCCTTAATGTCCCATTCTTCTCCGCCTTTATCTGTGCGAGCACATCCGCCCGTAATTTTAAGGAACTCGGCACTGCGAAGACCAACCACTAAGCCATGCCTAGCTCGGCAGTAATCGGCAATCTGCTTATCTAGATCTAAACCTCCTAACGGTATAGAGGCAGCAGCCACTATTCCACCCATGCAGAGCACCGCTGCCTGAGTGATCTCCGCTCCCATATTCAAAACCATGCAGGCCTTGCTGCCAGTCACATTCAGACCAGCTCCCAAAGCCGACGCCAGCAGAGCAGGAACCATGTAAATATCTCTGGCCCCAGCGAAACGACACAGATCCGCCAGAACTCGCTCCTCCACCTCCGAAACATCCACAGGCACGGCCAGCATAACTCTGGGCCCCCAGATTCCCATTTGCGAGGCCCTACCTAAGACAAAGCGCAGAAGCTCCAAAGTACCGGTGTAATCACACACACAGCCCCTCTGAATGGGCCGGACGACACATTCGTTCCGACTGGTACGTCCTTCCATAAGCTTAGATTTGGCCCCCACCGCCGTAACCTTGTCGTGTCTTATATCGTAGGTCAAGCGGGACGGCTCACGCCAACTGTTTTTGCCGCACTCAACCACACCCAATTCAGAGCAACCAAAATCTATGCCCAAATCCGGCGAAAATTTAGCTACTATCCTGTCGAGGAACTCTAACACAACCCTATATTACTCTCAATCCAATCCTGCTCTGCTAAACATTCTTAATTCCCACAAGTCTTCCCCCAAATCAAGGCAGAGCGATTTCAACACAGTCAGAGGCAATCCCACCACATTAAAGTAACATCCATCAATCTTTTCCACCAAAAGCGCCCCCAACTCTTGAATACCATAAGCTCCTGCCTTATCCAAGGGATGGCCAGTATTGACATAAGCAGCGATATCTTTTTGGGGCAAAGACCGAAATTTTACGGCTGTTACGGCACAGGCCCTAACTACTCGGTTGGTAGGATACTCCTGCACAGCTACCCCTGTAACCACATGATGCCAACGGCCAGAAAGATGGCTTAGCATGGCCTCCGCTTCCTGTTGCGAACGAGGCTTACCTAAAACATCTTTGCCACTCACTACTACAGTATCGGCTCCCACAATTAAGCAACGTCCACTATTGAGGCGGCTCGACTCCCCCCCCACAACGGCCAGTTCACCCTCAATCTCCTGGGAACCGGTGAGTAGCGCCGTTTCCTTGGCAACACCTAGGGCTTTAGCAGCCGCCGAATCCTGCACTTCCCTTACCACTTCCGCCAAAGTGAGAGCCTCAGATGGATCGTAAAGACGCAGACACAAATTAGAGCCCTTGCCTGCAACCTCGTAAACGACTTGCCCTTCACCCTCCCTGAGCTCTACTTCACCTAATTCCTTGGGCTCACAATTACTTGCGGCCCTAAGATCGGCTGAAGCCTCCATTTTCCAGGCCTCCCACCAATCTTTAGGTCCCATTGCGCCAGAGCATGGCGGTTCCGCCCCCTCAGGTGGTTTCATGACCACAAACCTCAATCCCAATCCACGCAGCAAGTCCCGGCGACGCGGAGAAGATGAAGCCAATATTAAACTAACATTACGCGTAGTCTGCACCTAAGTGAGCACCAACCTTCCCATCCCTGCCGACCTTAAGAATATACTCAAATTCTCCAACCTTGCTAATCTTCCGAACGGCTTCCCGATTTTTTGATGGAACAATCTTCATCTGGAGCCTGACTTGCAGGCATAAAAAAATCCCCTCTGCAGTAAGGGGATTTCAGCCAAATAAACCGCTCCTCTGGATTAACCTTCAGTAGCTGGTTTAGCATTGGCGGCGTTAATTTTGCGAGCCAAACGTGACTTGCGACGAGCAGCCTTATTCTTGTGAACGATGCCCTTGGCCACAGCCTTGTCGATGGTGGACGCAGCCTTACCGAAAGCCTCAGCCCTCACCTCGGCGCCAGCATTCTCATCTTTTACAGTCTGCAAAGCGGACTTGAAAACATTCTTGATACGAGTCTTGACACTCGCGTTGCGCTTACGACGGCGCTCATGAACCAAAATCATCTTCTTGGCAGTCTTGGTGTTTGCCACAGCGGAAAATCCTCCCAAACGAATAATCAATCTAAAAAAACTCTGCTGGAATGCCACTCTCGGGAGTAGGCCAAAAAAAAAGCCCCAGCTCCCAAGGCACCACCAGCAAAAAATCTTATACCGCTAAATCCGCGCTATTATAGCACGTCAACAGGCTCTATAGCAAGAGGAAAAAATAAAAAAAAGGATTATACCTCCTTTTCCGGACATCCATTAAGCCGATTCACCAGACGGGCAGCAGCAAACAGGTAATCGGAGAGCCTATTCAGATACTTCAACACAATGGGGTAAACGGTTGCCGCTGGGCACACCTCACCCGGGCAACCAGCCCCACTTTCAGCACGCTGTTCCTCTGCTCCCAAAACGGCCACTCTGCGTTCTGCCCGACGACATACCGTGCGAGCCAAGTGCAGATGTGCGCCCACAGGGGAACCGCCATTTAAGATGAAGCAATGTTGGGCAGGCAGAGCCAGCAAATGCGGCTCGAGTTGTTTTTCCAACCGTTCAAAGTTTTCTTCCTTAAGATAAGTCTCCCCGTCCTTACCAGGCTTTTCAGAAGCTAAATCGGCAGCTGCCAAAAAAAGATCCCGCTGAATATTTTCCAGTTCTTTACCCCAAGGCTCAGGCAAGCCCAAAGCCAAACAACAGCCCAGAACGGCGCTGAGCTCGTCCACGGTGCCATATGCTTCAACTCTTTCGTTATATTTAGCCGTGCGCTCGCCACCTACCAAAGAGGTAAAACCTTGATCACCCGTTTTAGTAACTAACTTCATACTCACTATCTCCGAGCATTCCCAAACGCTCCACCCTGCTTAAGTCCAAAACAACCGAGACGCTTCCTCAAATTGCAACGCCAAACTTGATCCAGCCTATTCACCGAATAAAGGTAGCCCTGCCTCAACTCAAAATAGCAACCACAAGCCTCAAAATTGCTAAACGGGTAGAGCCAGTTTCTCTCCCTGCTTTAAATCAGGACTGCCCAAGTTTAACCCTTTACCTGCGCCAGGAGCAATCCGCTTACCATCCTGGCAAGCTAGCTCTGCCTGCGGGAAGAACTTATCTTTCAAAAGCAGATCGCTGTCCAAATCGGCATACTCAAAATTCAATACACCAGCCAAAGCCGTAGAACAGGAAGCCGTTACAGCAGTCTCTCCCACCATCCCTCCGATCATTAAGGAAAGACCGTTGGCTCTGGCCAGATTAGCAATAGCTAAAGCGGGATAAAGGCCACCGCACTTCATAAGCTTGATATTTAGGCCATCGGCAGCTTCATGTTCGATAATGGCAGCGGCATCGTGGACACTATGCACCGATTCGTCGGCAATAATGGGACATGGCGAATTGCGACATAACTTGGCCGATTGCTTGAGTTCCCAACGAGGCAGGGGCTGTTCCATAAGCTCTACACCATAGGGCGCGATCTTATCCAGCACCCAGGCGGCCTGATTGTAATCGTAACCCTCGTTAGCATCTAAGCGAATGGCAATCTGGCTTCCCACTTCCTCCCGCAGAAGGCGCACCCTATCTACATCCTCGTGATAATTAAGGCCAACTTTCAGTTTAATGGACTTAAAACCGCTGGCAACAATTTCCCGAGCCTGAGAAAGCATCTCATCGGTGGAGGTTAGGCCAATGCTGTAGTCGGTTGCCACTTCCTGACCGACGCCCCCACCCAGATAAGCAGCTAGGCTAACACCGGCGGCCTTGCTCAAAATGTCGTAAAAGGCCATGTCCACAGCAGCCTTGGCACTGCTGTATCCGCAGCTGGCTGCATCCAACTCGCGGTGCAATCCAACCAGGTTCCAAACTTCCATACCCTTAATTCTCGGCCAGAAGAGGCTACCCAAGGCCTCCAGAGAACCAGACACAGTGTCCCCCGTAAGTCTGGGCTTGGGAACGGCCTCACCCCACCCCTCCAAGCCGTTGTTACAAGTCAAATGCACAACTATGGTGCGGCATATATCGGAAAGGTTGCTGGCGGTCTTAAAGGGCTGTAGGCACCTAAGTCTGGTAGTGTAAAGCGTGCACTGAGTTACGATCATTTATGCTCACCTTTCTAGGCAAAAGAACAACTATTCAGCCCGCAGAAGCCCTTCCTGTAAACGCATGCTTCTAGTTTCCGCCGCTCGGCTATCTCTTTGCAACTTAGCGCTCCACCGACTCAAACGACTGGTGGAATCGGCACTTACATCCTTCTGCAGAAGATCGACAGCTTCAGCAAAATGATAAAAACTATCCAACTCCCGCACATAGTCCTTCTGAAGGTTCTGCAGGTTCTCCGACTCAGCTTTCAGCTCACCACAACGACCGCTCAACCCGCGCACCTTATCCAGAATGGACAAGGGTTCCGCCTTATCGCCACCGGCTATCTTCTGAAGACAATCCAAAATAGTTTCCGAATATTCCAACTCTTCAGATTGCAGAGCCAACAAGCCCACCTGAAAACGGTAGTAATTTACTAATTCCTGGTTTGGAGCTCCAGCCTGCCCAACCGTAACTTTTCCAGCCCGGACCTTGTTCCATCCCTCCAAAAAGGATTTAACCGAGCTACGCCTGGCCTTGAGATAACGACTTCCAGCCTTGGATACAGCCGCCTCGCGGGATTGCAAAGTTAAAATATCATCATGGGAGATATTCTCTCTCTGCATTAGCTTATGAGCTGCCCTTACTTGAGCTGTCTGCTGACGAGCCACCTCTAGGCCGCAGGCATACATATTGGGATCGGCTGACGAATCTAAGCGGGTAATCTTGGAAAAACTAGCAGCAGCCTTATCATTTAAAGATTTTAACCTATCCTCGGCCGCCTTCCTCAAGATGCGCCCCTGTGAAAATTCCTTAATCACCTGACCGCTGTCCAGAAGATAGGTGCGCTGTTCACTTAGAGCCCGCGAAAGGGTCAGATCAGCCTCAACCCACCTATGCCAGTTTTGTCCCTGAGGAATGGCATAAGCCACATCGAAAACTAGCAAAAATAAAAGGACCGCTCCCCAAAGAATCTGCCAGTTTTTTCTTATCATCTGACTTACCTCTGTTCTCCTTGGCAATTGGCAATTAACAATTAGTAATTAACAATTAGTAATTAGTGGCGCTGGGGCCAATGCCAGTATCTGCAGCCTGGTCGACGACCAGTTACAGATACTGGTTAGAGGCTAAACCGTCCCTCAAGTTTCGGACTATTCACGTACGGAAGCCTTGTACTCGTGCTCGGCAAACTTCTGAATTTTCTTCATGAAGCGAGAGATATCATCATCGGTTAGGGTTTTATCCATAGACTGCAGAGTAAAGCGGAAGGCCATGCTCTTGAAGCCCTGCGGCACCTGATCACCAGTGTAAACATCGAAGCACTTAACCTCGGACGCCAGATCGCCACCCACCTTCTTCAAGCGGGCACAGACTTCACCGGCAGTAATATCGATCGGCATGACCAAGGCCAAATCGCGTTCCACCGATGGATAACGAGAAGCTTTCACATACTGAGGCAGCGCCTTAGACTCTGCTAGCGTGTCTATATCCAGTTCAGCCCAGATCAGGGGCTGCTCAATATCCAGCTCTTTGGCCAAAACGGGATGGATCGCTCCGATCCAGCCAACTTCCTTTTTGCCAAGATAAACTCCAGCACAGCAGCCCGAATGAGCCCATGGTAGCTCTATACGCTTATAATCGAGCTCCAATCTCAAGGCAGAGGCTAAATGTTCCACAATTCCCTTCAAGTTGAAGAAATCGGCACCAACGTAGCTGAGAGCAATTCCCAGACGCTGCGGTTCCCTCATTCCATCTCCATCCTTCTCATAGACACGGCTCAATTCAAAGAGACGCAGATCGTTGTTGCGCAGGCTTAAATTGCGCAAAACCACCTGAGTCATGGCCGGGAAGAGGCGCGTACGCAGAACACGCTGATCCTCGCTCAATGGATTCATGATCTCAGCAGCATCATCATTTATACGATACTTCTTCATAACATCCAAACTGTAAAGCGAAGGGGTAATAATTTCGTTGAGTCCCAGACGAATGGCTAGATCGCGGAAAAGCTCCTCGGCGGCATCATTATGGAAGATTACACTGCCTTGGCTCACGGCAGGAACAGTATTGGGAAGGTTGTCGTAGCCTGCGTGCCGAGCGATCTCCTCTACTAAATCGATCTCCTCGGGTATATCTATGCGGAAGCTGGGAACAGTAACTCTAAGAGTACTCTCATCGGTCATTTCAACCCTAAATTCCAGGGACTTTAAAATGCTGACAATCTGCTCTACTGGATAGGTAATTCCTAAGACACGTTCTACTGTCCGTAAGCGCAGATTTATGACGGAGGGCTCGGGAGCAGGTACACTCTTAACTACTATTTTAGGCTGAACCTTGCCAGCAAGTTCTCCCAGAAGATAAGCGGCTCGCTGGCTACCAAAAATAACCCGCTCCAAATCGATACCCTTCTCGAAGCGTTTGGAAGCCTCAGTTCTGAGCCCCAAACGCAAGGAAGTGCGGCGCACATCTCCAGGCTCAAAGGCGGCAGCTTCCAAAAGCAGCTCGGTGGTATCCTCCTCTACCTCAGTATTCAATCCACCCATAACTCCAGCCACACCCACACCTTTTTCGGCATCGGCAATAACAATAGCAGTCTCGGGCAATTTCTGCTCTCCGCCATCTAAGGTGGTCATGGTCTCATTGGGTTTGGAGCGACGCACTACAATACGCTCACCAGCCAGATGCCTTCTGTCGTAAGCATGCAAGGGCTGACCGGTTTCCAACATAACATAGTTGGTAATATCAACCACATTGTTAATGGCTCTCATCCCGGCCAATTCCAGGCGCTTAACCATCCACTTGGGAGAAGGTCCAATTTTAACCTCATCGATCAGGCGAGCCATAAAGCGGGGACAGGCCTGGTAATCCTCAATGGTCACCAAATCCTCACCCTGGGCGTTGATAACCTCGGGAACAAAATCCTTCAGCACTGGGGGCATAATCAGGGGACGGTGTAACTTGGCAGCCAGCTCACGAGCAATGCCCAAAATGCTCAACTGATCGGCACGGTTGGCGAAGGATTCCACCATTAAAATAGCCTCAGTTACCGGCACAACCTCCTGGACGGGACGGCCCAGCGGGGTATCCTGCGGCAGATCGATAATTCCCTCAACCCGCTTCTCCTCGGGCAAAACTTCAGGATCAACCCCTATCTCTGAGCAACCGCAGAACATGCCTTCCGACATTACCCCGCGCAACTTACCCTTCTTAATTTTCGTGCCATCGGCCAAAACGGCTCCGTGGGTAGCAACCGCGCTCACCATGCCTTCATAGACATTGGTAGCGGCCGTAACTATCTGCAGTTTTTGCTCACCAACACTCACCTGGCAAACCTGCAACCGTTCAGCGTCTGGGTGCCTTTCGATCTTGTCCAGGCGACAGGTCAGCACACCACTCACCTGGGCACCCTCATACTCAATATTCTCAACCGGAACTCCCACCGACTGCAGAAGTTCGGCAGCCTCTTCTGCGCTCTCATGCAGTTCTACATAATCCTTCAACCAACAAAATGGAACACGCATTTTTCTTATTTCCCTCTATTTTTCTGCTACTGCGAATTTCTTTTGTTCCTGCTCCCAGCAGGGCAAATCCGCCAGTATTTTCTATAGAATCATCTACAAATCGAAGTTAAAGCATCGGACTCCCCCTCATTGCGCGTAGTTTCTTTCCTAATCCATTGCGACGGTACCATCCCGC
The DNA here is from genome assembly GCA_900313515.1 of uncultured bacterium. Classification (GTDB taxonomy): domain Bacteria; phylum Vulcanimicrobiota; class Xenobia; order Xenobiales; family Xenobiaceae; genus Bruticola. Next base: position 15,791 of record OMRK01000159.1, read on the forward strand.
CAACCGCTCACCGGTCTATCCCTTTCAGGACCAAAAGCTTCACAGATCTAAATTACTCCTACGGCAATAGCAGACCGAATTTCTGCTTAGAACTGCCTTAAGAAACGCAGATCATCCTCGTAAAACAGGCGGATGTCATCCACATTACAACTGAGCATGGCAATGCGCTCCACACCCATGCCAAAGGCAAAACCGGTATAGCGCTCGGGATCATAGCCTACCCCTTTAAGCACCTTGGGATGCACCATACCCGAGCCCATAATTTCAATCCAGCCACTGTTCTTGCAGACTCGGCATCCCTTACCATCGCAGACAAAGCAATCCACCATAACTTCGGCCGAAGGCTCGGTGAAGGGGAAATAAGAGGGATTAAAGCGAGTCTTGCGCCTAGAACCAAACATGGCCTTGGCAAAAAGTTCCAAGGTGCCCCGCAGATCAGCGAAAGTAACTTTCTCATCCACCAACAGACCCTCCACCTGATGGAACTCCCAAAAATGAGTAGCATCTACAGCATCACGACGGTAACACTTGCCGGGGCATATCACCCGAACCGGTGGTTCCTGAGATTCCATAACGTGGATCTGGTTAGAAGAGGTTTGACTGCGCATAAGCAACCCCTCACGCAAGAAGAATGAATCCCACATATCGCGGCTAGGATGGTTGGCTGGGATATTTAAAGCCTCGAAATTGTAGTAATCAGTTTCAATCTCCGGACCCTGCATAACGCTGTAGCCCAAGCCCTTGAAAATATCCTTGATGCGACGCATAGTGGAACTCAAAAGATGAATGCGACCAGGCTCAGCCCAGCGACCGGGCAGGGTAACATCAACCTGTTCACTATTCAAACGCTTCTGCAGGCTTTCCTGATACAGTTCACCCCGACGTTTTTCGAAACTCTGCTCAATGGTCTCCTTGACCTCGTTAGCAGCCTGCCCCACTTTAGGACGTTCTTCCTTGGGAAGTTCTTTGACACTGCGCAAAATAGCGGTAAGTTGTCCATTCTTGCGCCCAAAAATCTTGGTCCAAAGTTCGGTAACATCCTGCTCGGATGCAGCCTGAGCAATCTCAACCTGAGCCGTATTTTTGAGTTCGGATAAATCTTCCAAAATAGACATATATGAAAACTCCAAAAGATAAAAGATAAGCGTTGCCTATTCAAACTCGATGCCCCATATCCACAGTGCGCCACCAGCAAATTCCCAGCGCGGCACACCCCCACACAACCCGCGCCTGCAGTGCACGCCCTCCGAATACAATTACCACAGTTACTGTGGTTAGGCCCTGCCCCCCGTCCGCGCCCCTATTTTCCACCCCTGTCAAAAATTCCTGGCCGCAGGCTGAACGGACGCAGGATCGAACGAATTCCCTAAAAAAGTGTGCACAGTATAGAGAGGCATAGGCGGAACGATATTTACAACCTCAAGGAGAGGCCCGAGCTTTTGTTCAGCCGAACAGCTCTCGGTCTGCGCCGTAAATGTCCACCCACCACTGCAATAAAAAGGTTATAAAAGGTAACTCGGTGAATGGGTGACAAGGTAATCCTGGCTGACAAACGGCCCAGGCAATGCCGACAGTAGCAAGAGATATAAAAAACCTAAATAAGCTAAAGGAAAAGGAAGCTGGTAACGGACAATGCGGGATCATTACCTAGTTTTGGGTCTTAAACCAAATGCTAACGCGGACATGATAACAAAGGCCTATAACGATCTTTCCAGAGCTTATCATACCAGCGTTTACCGCGGCAGTCCTCAGGAGGCCCAAGAACTTGCCAGTGAGGTCAAGCATGCCTACAGCGTTCTTTCCAACTACAATAGCAAAAAGGAATATGACAATTCTAAGCTGTTCCGCATCCGCACTCCTTTAGGGTTCGGTCAGGAGCTAAGCGTTGATGCCCTTACGTCCACCGGTCCGAATCATGGAGTAGGCGAATATAAACCCAGCTTCTGGCAAAGCGTTAAGGATCTCTTCACCGGACGCAAACCTAAACCCCGTAACACGGCCAAAGCCGAGGGTCTCTTCTCTGTTGTTATGGGAATGATAGGGCAACCCCAGCTCTACGGAGAGTGTCGTAAGCAGCTGATTCAGGCGGTGGAAGCCGATCCTTACATTTTGGAGCTCCACTACGATTTGGCCATCATGTGCTACAAAGTAGGCGAATATGAGCAAGCCAGGCACGAGCTCAAGGAATGTCTGAGTATAGACCACACAGATAAGCTGAGCAGAAAATTCTTGTCTATGCTTTAACGGCGCACCCCGGTGGTAGAAGCCGCCCCTGTTTTGTGCCGAGCGTGGTTGCTTCGTGTTTCCCCAGGGGTGCTAGGCCGCTCCCCTCCCCAACAAACAACGGGGTATTGCAACCGTTGCCAGGTGCTAGTGGAGCGGCTAATATTTTTCGCAAAATTAAGCATCAATTCAACTCAAAGGACTGTTTAATGAGCTTTTGACAAACCCCTTGGGAGCAAGCTCATCCTAGCAACAGGCAGAGGCTTAAAAGGCAAACTCCTCGAGACTTACCTAACTTTTGTGAAAGCTCAGTTACCTACCTTGGTTTGGGTTTGGCTGGGATCGCTATGAACATAAGTGAAATGGATCAGCACGCGGCGACCTGTACGTTTTTCCAACCATTCCTGCAAGCGCAGTTCATCGCGGTGGGTTAGCTTGCTGTTAAGCACCAGCCTCACCATGAAAGTTTCATCAAATTGCACAATTCCTCCATTGTCGTCCGTCGCTGTTTTTTCGGCGTTACTAGCAACGCTACTATCTGGCCTCTCACTCTTTAAGTCGGAAACAGAGCGCTCAGGAGCTGTCGAATGTTCGACAGTATCGCCACTAGCATCAGACTTAACCCCCAAATCGTCCGTTACCGGCTCCGTTTCACCGGCAGTCTGAAGCGGACTGACCAGAGTTCCACCCTGAACAGCTAGAATTTGATGAAAAAGAGTGGGCAACTCATCGGCCAAGTTTTCTACTAACTTTTTATCGGCCTCCCGCTGTTCGAAGGCCGGATAATACTGGGCGGCCAAAGTTTTGTAAGAAGTATCGTCCTGCTTGGCTGAAAGCTTCATGCGCGAATCGATAATAGCCTGCACCTGCTCGGTGGAAAGGCTCTGCGAAACACTACCTTGCACTACGCGTAAATTTCTACCCTTAAGCTGACTGTAAGCCGACATTTTATCCTGAAGACTGAGTTTTTGGCTTTCAGTTAAGGGCTGGCCCACCACATCCAAGGTAAGTTCCTTGTTAGTCAATTTGTAAGAAACCACACTGGAGGCAGGCAGATCGACCTCTTGGGCTATAAAGCTTTTAATCTGCGACTCAGCCAAATTAGCATCTACAGAACGATAGGCCATGCAGATGCTGGGGACGGTAATGCCTATTCCCAGCACAATCAGGGCCCACCTCTGAACAGCTAAATGGCTGGAATTGACCTCGAGAGCGGCGGGAATCCGCATGAGCTTAAAGATGATAAAGCTAGCTAAGGCGATAAAGAAACCGTTGATAAAGAAAAGGTAGAAAGCTCCCCAGAAATAGCTCCAAGAATGTTGAGCCAAGCCATATCCGGCAGTGCACAAAGGAGGCATCAGAGCGGTAGCAATGGCTACCCCGGGAATAACGTTGCTCTTTTCTTTCCTGGTATTGCCGACCGCTCCGGCAATGCCACCACAAAGAGCAATGATCACATCCCAAAAGGTAGGCGTAGTACGAGCCAAGATTTCCGAAGAAGCCGAAGTTATAGGGGTTAGAGAAAAGTAAAGGGCCGAGGTGAAAAGAGCAACTCCCACCTGAAAGAAAAGTTTAATGGCCGACTGCTGGATAAAGTGCCAGTTGTAGGAGGCCATGCCGTAACCTATGGCTACAATTCCTGCCATCAAGGGTGAGATCAGCATAGCGCCTATAATTACCGCAGTGCTGTTCATGTTGAGTCCAACCGAGGCAATAAAAATAGCCATCATCAGTATGATCAAGGTGGAGCCCTCAATATTGGCATCGCTCTCTATGCGCCGCTGAATCTCCTCCAACGGAGCGCTGTCCGTTCTAAGATCAATTATCTTCTTCCAGTGATCGGTCATGCTAGCTTATTTCCAATTCCTCTCCTAGGATTGGTCGCTAATCTTCTGCACCACTCTACCCGCTCATTCCCAAAAACAGCCATAATCATTTCCATCTGTCAGCTAAAGAGCCCGTGGCTTGGGATGCTACCTCAGATTGCTTTGATGCCATGTCATCTGTCAGCCCAATGGACTGGGCCCTGGTTCTTTACTTTGATGGCATTCTGGACCACTATCTTGGAGCGCCAATAGACTGGGCCTGCACATACAGGCATGACAGTGTTCCAAACAGCATCAGTTTCTGCACTTCTACCAGGAATTGCCAACGTTGACGCAAAAAGCAAGGCCGCCTTGTGGGCATTCCTATTAGGAGTGAAAAGGCGGCCCGAAATACAGGTGAAAACTGGGGTCAGAAGACTACATATTATTTTATCTGGCCGACTAACAGGCAATGTAGCAAAACTATTTATCGCCGAGGACAATCCAAAGGCCAACCAACCGACATTACCCAAAAGAAGGAGCAGTGCGAAGAAATTGAGTCAGCGCAGCGGTCATAATAAGGAAGAATTCGCTTTAGGGAGAGTTATTGAGGCGCCACTCCACGAGATTGTGCGTTCCCGATTTCTCAACTATGCACTCTCCGTCATCACCGATCGGGCCCTGCCCGATGTACGCGACGGCCTAAAACCCGTACAACGCCGCATTCTATACGCTATGTACCACGATCTGCATTTGCTTCCAGAAAAGCCCACTTTAAAGTGCGCCAAGGTTGTAGGCCAAGTTCTTGGTAGCTACCATCCTCATGGCGACAGCGCCGTCTACGAGGCTATGGCTCGTATGGCCCAGGACTGGACTCTACGCTATCCGCTCATTTTCGGTCAAGGCAACTTCGGTTCAATAGACGGCGACGGCCCGGCGGCCTACCGCTATACCGAGGCCAGGCTGGCTCCCATCGCTATGGAATTTGTCGAAGAACTGGGCCAAGACACTGTCGATTTCGTCCCCAACTTCGACGAAAGCACCCCCGAGCCTAAAGTTTTGCCCGTACGCTTTCCCCAAATGCTAGTTAATGGCTGCATGGGCATTGCCGTGGGAGTAGCGACCAACATTCCACCTCATAATTTAGGCGAATTGTTACAGGCCTGCCGAGCTCTAATAGATAACCGCCAACTCACCACCGCCAAGTTGCTAAGCTATATCAAGGGCCCCGATTTCCCAACCGGCGGTGAACTTCTAAACAGCCACGAAAGTCTGGAGCAGATCTACGAGGAGGGTCAGGGACCACTAAAAGTGCGCGGTACTTATAAAATTGAGGAAAAGGGCCGCAAGAATTTCAACATAATTATCGACTCTATCCCCTACATGGTTAACAAGGCTGAACTGGTCGAGGAAATCGGCAATATCATCCTGGCCGGCAAGGTGCCCCAGTTAACCGACGTGCGCGACGAATCAACCAGCGACATGCGCGTTGTCTTGGAATGTCGAGCGGGAGCCGATCCTCAGGTCATTATGGCCTACCTCTTCAAAAACACCAAGTTACAAAACCAATTCAACGTCAACATGACCTGCCTTACCCAGAATGGTCCCCGACGCATAAACCTGCGCACCGCGCTTTTAGAGTTTATAGACTTCCGCTTCGAGGTAACTGTGCGCCGCCTCAATTACGAAGTACGCCAACTTAACGAACGTCTACACATTCTAGAGGGTTTTATCAAGGTTTTCGATGCCATAGAGGAGGCTATTGCCATTATTCGCGCTTCCAAAGGCCGCCAGGAGGCTAACTTGCGTCTTTGCCAGCGTTTCCTAATCGACCAGGTGCAAGCCGATGCCGTTTTGGATTTGCGCCTCTATCGCCTGAGCCAAGACGATATTGTACTCATTGAAGAAGAATATTCCCAAAAATCGGCTCGCCGCGATAAATTGGAATCACTGCTGGGCGATATGCCAGCCTTGTGGAGATTGGTCAAGGATGATTTCAACGATTTAAAACGCAAACTTGGTGATACCCGCCGCACCAGAATAGAGCGCGATGGCGCCCAGGAGCTAGTCTACAACGCCGAAGATTTTGTAGTTGACGAAGATATAGCAGTAATTGTAACCCGCGACGGTTGGATCCGCAGTGTACCCAAGAATACCGATTTAAGCAAACTACGCCTGCGTGCAGAAGATGAAATTTTGTATAATCTGGATGGTTCAACCTTAAACAACGTGGTGTTCTTCACAAATTTTGGTACGGCTTATACCATGCCTTGTCACGATCTACCCAGCGGAACGCGCGGTTTTGGCGAGCCGGTGCAAAAATTCTTCAACTTCAACGATGGTGAAAAGCTGGTGGCCGTCTATATGCTAGACGACACCCACAAAGAACTCTGGCAAAGTGACACTGAAAGCGATACAAATTCTAACATTGAGGCCTCAGAAAACGAAAGCGGAGATTACTGTTTAGATTTCGGTGATAGCCACGAAACGATTGAAGATAGTCAATCACAGGAACAACTCCCCCGTCTGCAAGCCCTAGCTGTTACCAGCGATGGCCGGGGGTTACGTTTCTCCTTGGCTGGCCTAGCCGAACCCTCCAAAAAGGCCGGGCGCCGCTTTGTGCGCCTTAGTGATGGGGCCCAGGTGGTTAGTGTGGACATTGTACGTGGCCTCTCAAAGGAAGCCTTAATCGTATTGAGTTCCCATTACCGCACTTTGATATGCCCTGTGGCAGAGATAAGCTTCATGGCCGGTGTTGCCAAAGGTGTACAGATCATTAAATTGGAGGCCGGAGACAAAGTTGAAGAAACCATGGTGGTGACCGAGCCCACCCAGGGTTTACTGCTCAGCCGAGGTGATGGTGAGGGGAATTTGATAGAAGTTTCCTTGAAAAAGCAGAAGCTCTCCGCCAGAGGTGGCAAGGGCACGGTATTGGCCAAACGTGGCCGCCTCACCCTAGAACGCAGGTTTTACAACTAAACCAACCGCACCTGCCCGCCGTTGCTGGCGGGCTCAAGCAAGCGGCCACGCGCTGTTCAACGCCGCACATCTGCCGCCGCTGTAAAGCCCAAATAGTAGCCATACTCAGCCCAGCGCCGACCTCTCCACTGTTTCTGTCGGGCCAGGCGTGACTTTCTGTCAAAAATTTTGCCAAACTAGCCTTCTTTCAGAAAGTTTAAGGCTTTCAACAACGAAAAGAGAGCGTAGAAAATTGCGAGACGGAGGCACAGGTATTTGAGCAGTTTTTTTAAGTCTATTGGCAAGACCTGGCAGAACCTAGGCTTTTTGCCGCGCATTGTTGTCGGTATTGTTATTGGCGCAGTTTTGGCCATAGTGTGTCCTGGTGTAACCTGGATAGGCATGCTGGGCAAAGTTTTCGTAGAGGCCCTGAAGGCCATCGCTCCGCTTTTGGTCTTCGTTTTGGTGATGTCCTCTCTGGCTCAGCATGAAGAGGGCACAGAAACCAACGTGGGGGAAATTGTCGGTCTTTATATTCTAGGCATGCTGATGGCTTGTTTAGTGGCTGTGACCATGAACTATGCCTTCCTTCCCACCTTGGTATTCACAGGCGGGGGGCAGTCGGTCAGCGCCCCCGGAAGCGTAGATGAAGTTCTGCGCAATCTGTTCATAAATATGGTGACTAATCCGGTCAAGGCCATCGCTGACGGCAATTATATAGGCATCCTCTTCTGGGCTATTGTTATCGGTCTGGCCTTGCGCAAAGCGTCGGCCATCTCCAAGCAGGTTTCCAGAGAAATCGCCGACTGCATAAGCCTGGTCATCAACTGGGTGGTAAGCTGCACCCCCTACGGCGTAATCGGTCTCATTTTTAACGCCCTGGTTGAGAAAGGTTTCTCGATCTTCTTCGTCTATGGCCAGTTGCTCTGCATTATCGTAGGCTGCATGCTCATAGTTGCCCTGGTAGCCAACCCTATCCTAGCCTTTTGGAAGATGAAGCGCAACCCCTTCCCGCTGGTCTTCCTCTGCCTAAAAGAAAGCGGTATAACGGCCTTCTTCACCCGCAGTTCAGCGGCCAATATTCCCATCAACATGTCGATATGCGAAAGGCTCGGCCTGGACAAGTCTACTTATTCCATATCCATTCCCCTAGGCGCAACTATCAATATGGAAGGCTCGGCCATAAAAATAGCCATTCTGAGCCTGGCGGCCGCTAACACGTTGGGAATAACCGTCGAAGTACCTTCCGCCCTGTTGCTCTGCGTCATCGCTACCATAAGTGCCTGCGGTACTTCCGGAGTGCCAAGCGGTGCTCTGCTGCTTCTGCCCTTATCCTGCGGCCTCTTCGGCATTACCACCGACATAGCTATGCAAGTAGTGGCCACCGGCTTCATTATTGACGTAGTCCAGGATGCCTTCGGTACCGCTTTAAACTCCTCAGCCGATGTGCTCTTCACCGCCGCTGTCGATTTAGGCAACAGAAGAACTCCCAAGAAAAAAACTACCTCTGGCGATTAACAGAACGCTCTGATGAAACAGAGCTGGTCATAACCCGGCGAAGCAATCAGCCACAGTCTGCCCAAACAATGGGCAAGCCACTTAAATTGGTTGTAGCTCGCCGGGTTCTTTTTGCCGATCACACCAACAGCTCACCACTGGGTTCCGGTGGCAACTTCTGGAAGCTCTGTGAATTAGTGTCTGCTGACACCGGTTGGAAGGCCTATTTGCTCAACTCAGGAGCAGCTTGCCTTAATCTAGCCTTGGCCTCCTCTACTTTCTGGTGGTAGCACGGATAACAGGTAGGCGAGTAGTATTCTTCGGTACCCAAAAGTACGGTAGGCCCATCGATAATGGCTTCATCTTGGGCATTGTGACGCAGATTGAAGACTGCTTTGCGGTTACAATATCGACAGGTAGTCTTCACTTCCTCTATGGAATCGGCCACTTCCATTAAGCGTTGAGAACCCTCAAAAAGATGAGTCTGAAAATCGGTGCGCAAGCCGTAAGCTATTATGGGCAGGTTCAAGGTGCGGGTAAGCTCGCGCAGTTGATCTACCACGTAGGCACTCAAGAACTGGCACTCATCCACCAAAACACAGGAGAGTCCTTCGAAATCGTGGGAATTCAAGGTAGTGTCTGGAGAGACCAGCATATCTGCTTCATGTTCTAGGCCGGCTCGCGAGCGGATTAGGCTGCTGCCAAAGCGATCATCCAAGGCCGGTTTTATCAGCAGAACTCGCTTGCCCTGCTGGATGTAATTATGGCGCACCGCCAGCAGGTTCAGAGTTTTGGCACTTCCCATAGCTCCGTAACGAAAGTATAACTTGGCCATTCCTTCCCTCTCACTCCCCACACAAAACAAAAAAAATAAGGCGGCGAACTCGCACTGCCAGCTTATCCCACCCAATATTGCGCACAAACATTAGCTCCCCAAAATCCAGGCTCGCTTAGATACAGCTAGCTCAGGCAAGGCCAGCTACCCCTCCCTTGCGCTCAACCTCTGAACCTTGGTTCCGGCCCAACGCGGGCAGGGCTTCTGCCTGCAAGGCTGAACTCCTTGACCCTGGATCGCGCCGATCTAGTCCGAGCCTAGCCTAATTGGAGTGGGCCAAAACCGTGTCGGATCGAACCGGGTATAGCCAAGACTGGGGCGGGCCTAACTCGTTCCCACCTACTAGGCGAACTAATAAGCTGTGGTAGCCGACTTTTTGCGCAGGAAAATTACAAAATGAATAAGCCGCTATTATCAATAATTTGTGCCGTGGGGCGCAATAGAGTCATAGGCATTCAAGGACGGCTTCCCTGGCATCTTCCAGCCGATCTGGCCAATTTTAAAAGGCTAACCCTGGGCAAAGTTGTCGTTATGGGGCGCAAAACTTACCAATCTATAGGGCGTCCCCTGCCCAAGCGGGAAAATGTTGTACTTACCAGGCAGCCAGATTACAAGCCGGAGCATCCTGGAATAACAGTGCTTCACGAGCTGCAAGATGTTTTAGACAAATATTCCCATGAACAGGAAATCATGTTTATAGGCGGCGCCCAGCTTTTCCAAGAAGTTTTACCTTTAGCTGATAGGCAATATTTGAGCCTAATCCAAGCTGAATTTGAAGGTGACACCTTCTATCCGTTATTTGATCCTTGGGAATGGATAATTAAAGAGCATATCCATTACAGTACAAGTTCAACCAGTACCTACCCCTGGGATTTTCTACACTTGGAACGCACGCCGAGCGTCTTCCAAACATAGTGAAATAAAATTTTGGGCCCTCAGTATTGTTTTGCATATCCAGCTCCGAGTATAGTTGTTCCGGTTCGCTCGTTCCCAAAGTTCTACCAGAATCATCCACCCCGAACATGATCGTACCACCACCGAAATTGGCAAAAGCACTGACGGTCTTCAAAAAAGTGCTTGTAACCTCTCGCTTAAATTCAAAAATACAACTATCTTTCAAATTTTAAAAGCCCCTCGATTTGTGAAAAATCATATCACAATTGCAACGCAACATTAAAATTAGCAATTAGGAATTATGATATAGTCAAATAAAGCATTAACAACATTAAAAATACAATTTATATTTTGTAATATTTATGATATAATGCCACCAAAGGAAGATG
>OMRK01000161.1 GCA_900313515.1 uncultured bacterium
AGAGGCACGCTTAAAGGCCGAGGCAGAAGCCAAAGCAAAAGCTGAAGAAGAGGCACGCTTAAAGGCCGAGGCAGAAGCCAAAGCAAAGGCCGAAGAAGAAGCACACCAAGAGGCCGAGGCTGAGCACGAAGTCAAGGTTCATGAAATCAAAATGGACGAGCAGGGTGCTGCAACCCAAGACGCGGTGTCCGTTGGTGCGCAGGTCAAGAAGATCAGCAATAATATGGCTGAATTGAGCGAGATGGGCTTTGATGAAACCAGCCTGGAGTGGCTGTAAAGAGTTTGTGAAGTAAGAGGTGCTGTAAGGGTGGCCAAGCTGGAAACCCTCACCGCGCTGGACATCGGTACCAGCAAGGTGGTTTGCGCAATAGTAGAATTTTCTCGTGACGGCGAGTTGGACATTGTGGCCAAGGGCGTGCACCACTGTAGTGGTTTGTCACGCGGTGCTCTGATCGATACAGCCGCAACGGTCGAATCTATAGATAAGGCAGTCAACGAAGCGGAGCAATCCGGTTATACGGTTGGCAATGTCCTGGTAGGCATTTCCAGCGAGTTTGTTTCGTCCCGCTACAACTCTGGAGCAGTGGCAGTGAGCGGCTTAGACCAGGAAATCACTAAAGAGGATATAAGCCGAGTTTTAAATGCCAGTCGCCAAGTGGGTGTGCCTTCCGGCAGTGAAATTGTCACTGTAGTGCCGCGCAGCTTTATAGTAGACGGCCAGCGAGGGATCACCAATCCAGAATCCCTGATCGGGAACCGTTTGGAGGCCGAAGCTTACGCCTGCATAGCCTCTTCGGCTTATCTTCAGAATATCCGCAATGTGGTGGCCAAAGCTGGCCTAGATATTTACGAGAGAGGCATAATCCCCTCAGCCATGGCTTCTTCGCTGGCGGTTTTAACCGAAGAAGAAAAAAAGCTGGGGGTTATGATGGTCGATATTGGCCTAGGCACCCTAGATATGGCTGTCTACGCTCAAAATGAGATTGCCTACTCTAGTGTTTTGGGACAAGGTGGCTGGATTTTAGCCAGCGATGTGGCCAAGTCTTTCAACATTTCCCAGTCGAAGGCGGAATCCCTCATTCTGGAGGAAGGCCTGGTATCTACAGAGTATCTGCACGGCGATGGAGATAAAGAACTAACTGTGCAATCCGTTTCAGAAGATGTACAGGTCACTTTAACCAAACGGGAGCTGGCCGAAGTTATAGAGGCCAGAGTCAACGAAATTCTGAGCTGGCTAAAGAAGCAGATGGATTACGCTTCGTCCGAGATGGAACTGAACATTTCCAGTGTAGTTTTTACTGGCGGCACCTCGCAGCTTTTGGGATTGGCCCAAAAAACCCGCAGCGTGCTCGGCGTGCCCGCCCGTGTCGCAGCTCCGTGCTACCCAGCCCGCCTGCCTCAAAGTCTAGCTTCTCCTATTTACTCCACCGTGGTGGGCCTGCTCATTTACGGAGTAACCTGCCTGCCTGAGCAGAAGCAAAAGAAGGCTACAGGCGGTTATACTATGGGCTTCATCCAACGCGTAGCCGAGTGGATCAACCAGGTGTTTTAATCCGTGTATTGTCCTTACTGTAAACATGAGGATACCAAGGTGGTAGATTCCCGCCTGACTGCGGACAACACATCGGTACGTCGTCGCCGGGCATGCCTGCTCTGCGGGCGCCGTTTTACAACCTACGAGCGCTATGAGAAGCTTCCTGTGGTCGTTGTCAAGCGTGACGGTCGCTCGGATCCTTTTGAGCGCCAAAAGCTGGTAGATGGTGTTCTGAAAGCCTGCAAGAAACGTCCAGTATCCTACGAGCAAATTGAGAAATTGGCAACAGATGTTGAGCAGAGGATCCAAGATAACGGCTTTTTGGAAATTCCCGCCCGAATGGTTGGGGAGTATGTTCTGGACGTTCTGGCCGGACTAGATAAGGTTGCCTACATGCGTTACGCTTCGGTTTTGAAGGATTTTGAAGATCTGGATAGTTTTTCTGACGAAATCAAAAAACTGGAAAGACTGAAGTCCGATCAATAAATCGACCTTAAATTAACTGGTAAAGGGGATAAATTAATCAGCATGAGCAAATCGACCTTGAGTGAAAGACTTGAGGAGGCCGTAAAGGCTGTCCGCAAGCATACTGATATCGTTCCTGAAGTTGCCATGGTGCTCGGTTCCGGTTTGGGTAGCCTGGCCGATGAAGTGGAAAATCCCGTAGAAATTCCCTATAAGGATATCCCCGGTTTTTCTGTTTCGACCGTGCACGGCCACGTAGGCTCGCTGATCTTAGGCACTCTGGAAGGGCGTTCTGTAGCTATTCTTAAAGGGCGTGTCCATTTTTATGAAGGCCACGCTATGGCCGACATCGTCTTCCCCGTGCGTGCTCTGCATGCCCTGGGAGCCCAGAAACTTATAGTCACCAATGCAGCTGGCGGTATCCGCGAGGATCTCAGTGTCGGCGATTTGGTGCTTTTAACCGATCATATCAACTTCATGGGAACGAACCCGCTTATCGGACCTAATGACGATAAGATAGGCCCCCGCTTCCCGCCCATGTCCCGCGCTTACACTCCCGCCCTGCGGGAGCTGGCTCATGCAGTAGCCGAGGAAGTTGGCTTTAAATTGGCTGAAGGTGTTTACGTAGCCATGTCCGGCCCCTCCTACGAGACTCCGGCTGAAATCCGCATGTTGCACAGCTTCGGCGCTGATGTTGTGGGCATGTCCACCGTTCCCGAAACCATTGCCGCTGTTCACTGCGGGATGCAAGTTTTGGGTATCTCCTGTGTCACTAACGTGCTGCACAATGGCCCCTCTAAAGACACTCATGAAGATGTTTTGAAGGCCGCTGCCGCAGCCAAGCCCCGTTTCATCAATTTAGTCCGCGGTGTTGTGAGGAATTTAGGTAAATAGAAGATGTTTAGTCCCTATCAATTCATTCTGAAAAAGCGTAATGGCGGTGAGCATACTGCCCAAGAGATCAAGGAGTTCATCTCCTCATATGTAGCCGAAAAGGGTGTCGAGCCCTATCAGATGTCCGCTTGGCTCATGTCGGTCTGGTTTAACGGAATGACCGTCCCCGAGCTTTCCGCCTTGACTCAGGCTATGGTCGATTCCGGTGACTGCATCGATCTGTCCAGTCTTCCGGGCGTCAAAGTTGATAAGCATTCTACCGGCGGTGTTGGCGATACCACGACCCTGATTCTGGCGCCTTTGGCGGCAGCAGCCGGCGCTACTGTAGCGAAGATGTCCGGACGCGGCCTGGGGCACACCGGCGGCACCCTGGACAAGCTGGAGTCCGTGCCTGGTCTGCGTACCAATCTCACCATCCCCGAGTTTTTGGAGCAGGTACGTCGCATTGGCGTAGCCGTAATCAGTCAGACCGGTAATCTGGTTCCTGCCGATGGCAAGATGTATGCCTTGCGCGATGTGACCGCCACTGTAGACTCTATCCCCCTTATAGCTTCTTCAGTTATGAGTAAGAAGATCGCCTGCGGCGCCGAGTGCATACTGCTGGATGTCAAGTACGGTCGCGGCGCTTTTATGACCAACGTTAAAGATGCCCGCGAACTGGCTCGTCGTATGGTGGACTTAGGTACGCATATTGGCCGCAAGGTCAGAGCCGTCATTTCCGACATGGATCAGCCTTTGGGAACCTTGATCGGCAACGCCTTAGAGGTGCGCGAGGCTATCGAAATCCTGCGTAACGAGCGGCCCGGTTCGGCCTTGGAAACCGTATCTGTGGAGTTGGCTTCCCATCTGTTGCAGATGGCTGGTATCTGCCCAGATCTGGATTCTTCGCGCAAAAAGATCCGCGAGCTTTTGGTAAGCGGCGCCGGTCTGCGCAAGCTGGGTGAAATGTTCTCCGCCCAGGGTGGCAATGGTGAAGTGGTAAACGATGTCAAGTTACTGCCGCAAGCCTCCATTATGGAACCCGTACCTGCTCCCAGGAGCGGTTACGTAACCTCCATCCATGCCCAGAAGATCGGCTTTGCTTCTACTGCTTTGGGAGCCGGACGCATGCGCAAGGAAGATTCTATCGATCCAGCCGTAGGTTTGGAGATGACCCACCGAGTAGGCTCTAAGATCGAGAAGGGTGAGCCCTTGGCCATTCTGCATGTCAATAAGCCCGAAACTATTGAAGCTGCCAAAAAGTTTATCTTGGAAGCCATCACCATTGGCGACGAGCAGGTCGAACCTCGCAAGCTTATCGAGGAAGTGGTGGAATAGTTTTGTTTAGAGCAACCTAAGCTACGGGGGAGCAAAGACAGATTGAAACTCTGGCTTGGTGCTCCCCTCTTTAGGTCAGTTGCCGAGGCTGTTAAAGTTCGGCAGACTTCCTCGCACAGAGTTTGTGTAGTTAGCTGTTTTAGGTAATTTTTAAGGTTACCCAATGGTAGAAGCGGTGCTGACATTTCCTCTCTCTGGAAGGCAAAAAGTTACCCAGTGGAGATGAAGGGTTGAAGATCAGCACGGTTTGGGAACATTTTTATAGAAAGTTTTGCAATTTTATACGGCGGGGTGTGAAGCCGGTTCGCGATTATACAGAAGTGATGTGATACGCTGGTAAGTTGAAGATAAGTCCGACCGGCTGTGTGTAAAGATTTTTTTATAAAGATTAGATATCGGCTGCGGCCCGATTGTGCTTTCCATTTTTTGAGGTGGTTTGGCTCAGATCCGCTTATGTTTCGGCCTGCCATAAGGTCAGGCAAAGAATTTTTGGATTCGAATCCAACGCGGTATTCCTTCTTAACCGTCTTTGGTGCGTATTTTGCAGGTTCTCGTTTTTGGTTGAAGTTTTATAGATAGCTCCGGCGGTGAGAGCAGAGGACTGAGAGCCTCTCTTTGTTATGAGAAAATTGGACAGTGCAGCTTGGAAGCAGCTTCGCACTGGAGGTTTAAAGAATAAAAAATATGATGCTTGGTAACATGCAAGAAGCTGGAGATATTCTAGCCTCTGAGGTTTCTCCTTGGCATTTTATGGAGAATGTGGCCATAGAGCTGGCTGAGCTGTACGGATATCAGGAGGCCCGTACACCTCTATTTGAAGAGGCCGACCTTTTTGCCCAAGGCATGGGCAGTTCTTCTGGATTTGTAGAAAATGACTTATGGATGGTCAATGACAAGCGCGGCCACCGTCTGGCAGTCCGGGGTAACATGCTGCTTCCGGTCACCAGAGCCCTGAGTGAGCGCTCCATAGCAGTCTCTAAGAATGGGGAGCCCCAGAAGTTTTACTATTTGGGATCGGTTTTTGCCCATTCCAAAGGTCGCGATCAGGTAGTGCGCGAAGGTCACCGCTTTGGCGTGGAGGCTATTGGTTCCACTCTGCCTAGCTTAGACGTAGAAGTAATCATGCTGGCCTACGACTTCTTCAATTCTCTAGGTTTAAGTGATCTGAAATTGCAGCTGAATTCTTTGGGTTGCAAAAAGTGCCGCCCCGAATATCAGCAGGCGCTCTACGACTATTTTTCCCGACGCAGTAGCGAACTTTGCCCCAGATGTCGCCGCAGACACCGCACCCATCCACTCTGGACAATGGGTTGCGAAGCACCACAGTGTCGTGCACTAGCTCAGGTAGCTCCTTCAATTTTCGGTTACCTCTGCCCAGAGTGCCGCGACAATTTCGAAGCGGTGCGCAACTATTTGAGCGAACTTAAGGTACCTTACCGCTTAACTCCACTTTTGGTTCCCGATGTCGAGTGTTGTAACCGCACCATCTACCGTATCACCAGCGGTGATAAACTGTTGAGCTTTGGCGGTCGTTGCGACGAACTCTCTCGCATGCTGGGAGGAAGCGATTTCTCAGCCGTAGGCGGATCGGTCGATCTGGACGAAACTCTGGCTGCCATACGCGAGGCCAACCTAGTTCCCGAACTCAAGCGTGAAGTGGATGTCTGTTTGGGTGGTAGCAATCAGGAAGCGGTAGCTCTGCTCCTGCCCGTTCTGTACGCTTTGCGCAGGGCAGGCATCTATGCGGAGCTGGCTTACCCCACTTCACCGGAAAGTAATGCTTTTGAAACCGCCTCCAGATCCGATGCCAAATTTGTGATCTACCTGGACGGCGGTTCCCTTCGTCAGCGCATTGTTCGTTTCCGTGAATATTCGGCGTTCCGCGACACTCGTTTGGACGATGCCGTGCGCCGTATCGGCCATTACTTTAACATTGAGAATTTAGCCTCCGAGTTGCGCCCTGTGGAGGTGCGCAAGTTTGCCATCTCCCGCCGCCAACCCGGTAGTATGCGTCAAAGTTACGAGATTTTTGAGCCCTCCAACCTGAATAAGCAAAAGGCAGAAAGTGCCAGCAAGACTGAATCTACTCAGAAGGCCACCCCTGAAGAAAACAGTCGCCCCCAGCGTCGAACTACTGCTCGCCACAGCAGCGAGAAGAGTGCCAATCCAGACCAATCTGGCCCTTCCAAGGTTGACGAGACGGAAGTGAAGCCCGCGGAAGTTATCTCAGAACAACCTCCGAAGAGTTCTGCTATTCCCGAGAACTTCGAAGACGATTCGAACGGGAAAGACCACACAGATTACGAGACCGTTTCCTCCACCAACGGCAACGCTCGTCGCAGCGTGCGCTCACGCCGTCAACGGACGGTTTCCGAAAATGGTGAGGAATCATCCTCACAGGTGAAGGAAAAGGTAAGAGCCCAGATTTTGGCCTTAACTTCAGCTGTAGATGGAGTGATGGGTGATCCTCGCTCCAACGGGGCAGTACAGGACAAAAACTTAGAAGACGTACCTACTCAAGAATATTCTCCCATTCAGGACTCCTCAACTTCTACAGATGAACGCAACTGTTCCAACAGTGCGGAGAAAGATGCTAGAAACGCTTCCCGCTCCCGTCACAGCGATCGGACTACGGAATATGACCTCCCCAGCCCAGCATTGGAGCCAGCTCCTGCTCCGGCAGAGACGGCCGATACTACCGAGCCTGAGGAGTTGCCAGCCACGTTAAAGCCGGTGCGCCATAAAAGGCGCTCGCGCCACGAACAGTCGGCCTCCCCGCTTCCCACCATTGAGAAACTCCAGCCCCCGACTCTCCACAATGAAGAACAGATTACTGGTTCCGACGATTTTGCTGAGCCGCTGAGATATTCTAAGTACTCTGGCCCTTCGGCTCCGTTCTTCAGCACTGAAGTTCCTCAGCCGGCCCCCAAAGCCGAAATAGATGCTATTGCCGAGATATCGGCCTCTTCCCAGGGGCTAAACGAAGAGCAGATAGCGGCAACTTTGGCCATCCCCGAGGTTAACGGCCAAGAATTTTTGGAGGTAGATGAACCCAAACCTTTATCTCCCTACCAGCGCCGCTTCAACAACGGAGGCTATTCGGCAACTTCAGAAGACGAAGTAAACATCGATAAGGCCCGCAAGGGGTTTGATCGCGCTCTGTCCGTCGGTAGAGGACGTCATGACGATAATCTTTCCAGACACCCCAAGCGTACGCGCACAGGCTCCACTTCCGCTACATCCCAGCAGGAAGCGATCGAGCCCACTGCACCGCGCCGTTCCTATCGCTCTCGTTCCAACTCCGAACTGGCCCAGGATAATTACAATTATCGAATGGGAATCATCGGCGACAACCTAGGTTCCAGTTACAGTGAACAGGTTCGCGGAGATTATATAGCTAGCAGCTACGGTAGCGCTGACACCTACGATGAATATAGGCGCTACTATAGTCAACAGCCGGAAGATACCACCCAGGTTTCTTACTCCAATTATGAGACTAGCTCGGGCATCCCGTATTTCGATCAGGATTCTGACAGGGCTGAGCAGCTTAGCAGTGGCTCGGCGATCGATTCCTATCTAGCTGGTGGTTACAGGAACCGACGCGCTTCCCGCAGCAGCGCCTACAGACGCAGTCCTGGAACCTCCCGTTCGGCTTCCAGTCGACGCAGCAGTTCCCGCACCCCCGGCCGTAGTAGCCGAACCAATGACTAAGTCCATTAAAGTGTAGGCAAGTAGGCTGCTCCATTCGATAAAATGCGAGCAGCCCGCTCCGTTAAAGATCCGGCCTAAAACCGGATCTTCACATTTTAAATGCTTTGCACTTCACTGTGAGCCATCAAATTGCCCAACGCAAAATCTATACTTCCTTTTCAAAGAGATAGGCATCTGCGCCTCTGTTCTGGCTTTCAGGCAGGGGGATCCCCGCCATTTCTGTTTAATAGCACTGTTGAAAAACTCTGAACATAAGTTCAAGCTTTGAGGTCTTTTTATTCGTGGGTGAACGTTTTTCCGTGGCAGTAGTTACCGACTGGCAGGGCGTGGCCGGGCCGGCTATCTGCAATGCTTTAGTTCAAGCAGGTTTCAGTGTCTTCATAAATGGTCCCCAAGAGGTACTTTTTCATATTCATCCCTCCGACTCTATGGGTAAAATTCTGGCTCAACCTTTCGATACTACCGACGAGAAAGAGGTTCAGGCCACTTTTATGAGCTGTGCCGACCATTTAGGCGGTATCGATGTTTTAATTAATAACAATTATTTTTGGAATGATGCAGCCCTGGATGACATCACCGAAAAGATGTGGGGCGAGGTGATCGATCACGGCCTGAAAAGCGCCTTTTATTGTAGCCGAGCGGCCAGCCGCTTTATGAAAGTTCAAGGCTATGGAAAGATTATCAATGTGCTCAGTTCGTCGGCCTTTAACGGCGTTTATACCCAGTTTGCCTCCATCTGCGCCGGTATCCACTCCCTCACTAAATCGCTGGCCCGCGAGTTGGCACCGGAGGTGCGCGTAAATTCCGTGGCTCCCGGCCTCATAGACGAGCCCTGGATTGATGAGGGTGGCGATAAAAGTTTCCGTCAGAGCTTAATTGCCGACATTCCCCTAAAACGATTATGTACTAACGATGACATAGCCGAAGCCGTCAGCTACTTAGCTTGCGGAGCCGATTTTATGACTGGCCAGATGCTGATTTTGGACGGCGGGGAAAACATAGGCGGATGAGATGAAACTGCTTCAAAAAATTTTGTTCTGTTTAGTTTTAGTAGCCTTCTTTGCTACAGCCCTGCCGGTTGTGGCCTGGGCTCAGAATCTTCCGCCTAGCTCTGTCCAGTCTGAGGCCCCAGAGTCATCTTCTGACCCGGAGGAAAGCGTATCATCGGCCGCCGAGGCCACGCCTAAGACGGATGGCGACGCTGCTACCCCATTTTTTGATAGCTCCAAAACACTTAATCTAATTGGCGTGCTTCTCCTGACCGGCTGCATCTTGTGGTTTACCGCTCGGGCTAAGCAAGGCCACTCCCTTTTTATTCGCCAAATTGCCGGGTTGAGCGTCCTGGATGAGGCCGTGGGTCGGGCTACAGAAATGGGCAGACCGGTTCTCTACATTCCTGGTGTAGGCGAAATCGACGATACCCAAACCATGGCCGCCCTTTCCGTTTTAGGTCATGTGAGCAACTGCACGGCCGATTACAACATCCCTATAATGGTACCTAACTGCAGTCCGGTGGTGATGTCTATGGCCCAGGATGCGGTAAGCCAGGCTTACCTCAAGGCCGGTTGTCCCGACTCCTACGTGAGCGACTACATCAACTATATTTCCGGCGAACAATTCAGTTATGCCGCCGGCATCTGCGGCATCATGGTACGCGAACAGCCTGCCGCTATCATGTACATGGGTAGTTTTTTGGCTGAAGCCCTCATGTTGGCTGAAACAGGCAATACCACCGGTGCTATTCAGATATCCGGCACAGCTACCGCCTCCCAGTTACCCTTCTTCGTAGCCGCCTGCGATTATACTCTTATAGGCGAAGAACTCTACGCAGCCTCGGCCTATCTTTCCAATGATCCTCTGCAGATAGGTTCTCTCAAGGGCCAAGATACTGCTAAAGCCTTGATAATGGTAGTTATAGTTGTAGGAGTAATTCTAAAAAGCCTGGGAGTAATCTAGCAATTCCGGCCAGTAGCAGCAATACAGCAAATTCACACAATCAGCAGAAAATAGGAAATTATTTTTATGAAAATATGGAAAATTATCGGCATATTTTTACTGCTTATAGGCTTAGCTATTGGAATACTCTTCTTTGCTGGCAACAATAGGGGACTTACCGCTTTTCACAATCCACTCGACGGTGAGCGCAGCCAGTCCTTGAAATACATAGAGCAGAATACCATAAATTTTCTAGAAGATATCCGCTTCAAAGATTTCGACAAAGCCGCTTCTTACCACACCCAAGCGGATCAGGAGAAGGTGGATATTCCCTATCTAATTGAGAGATTATTCGAGATTAAGCCGGAAATGCTGGACATTATGCGCTACGAGATAACCAGTGTTGAGTTGGATAGGAGCGGCCTGCGCGGCCGAGTGAAAACTCACACGGTGGCCAAGTGTCTCAACACCGATGAAATTAAAAACGTCGACATAATTTATTACTGGATGAAAGATCCCCAAGAAGGCTGGTGCATGAAGTTAGAAAGTTCTCTGCACGCCCCAAGTTCGAGCAAATAAAGTAAAAGGTTGGCCATCGGTTCAACGTCATCTGCATACGGGAAACGGTCAATATATGTCTGCGGTTGTTAAGGGTTGAGCAGACGCCCGGAGGCCTTTTCTCATAAA
This sequence comes from uncultured bacterium, assembly GCA_900313515.1. Lineage (GTDB taxonomy): Bacteria > Vulcanimicrobiota > Xenobia > Xenobiales > Xenobiaceae > Bruticola. The sequence goes on from OMRK01000161.1 coordinate 10,544, forward strand.
GCTAATTTCTCCGTAACTTAAGAGCTCTTAGTCCTAGGTGCGGGTGCCGATCGACTCAGTAAAAGTGCAGCCAAAAGCAGACAAACTGCGCCTATAAGTATTACCACCAGCCAATGGCCTAAAATCATCCAGTTATCGGGTATATCCTGACAGAGCTCCTTTTCTGCCAAATAAGACCACTGGGTTATAGTAAGTCTTTTAAGGTTTTTGGTGAGATTGCTGGCATGCTGGCTGTTCATTACCATATCAGAGAAAAGAATCTGGGGAATAAGAAAGATAGGCACCAGAGCCACCGCCTTGTCTGGAGTGGATACACAGGCCGAGATCAACAACCCTAGAGCAGAGCCCGCCAGTGAGGCTGCCCAGAGGGTTAGGAAATGGCCGATCAAATTTCCGGTAAGCGGCACGAACATGTTGACAATCACAGTCAAAATTAAGCACTGCACCAAGGCCAACATAGACAAAATTAAGAACTTAGCCAACACATAAGAGGAAGCTTCCAGCCCCAAAGCCGCCTCCCGCAGGAAAATGGCCCTCTCCTTGACTAGCTCACGGCAGGAGTTGATGGCCCCAAACCACACAGCCGATAGATTCAGCACGAAATAGAGCGTATCGGTGGCCTCTTCGATATCGTTCCAAACGACAACAACACATATAGCTATAATAGGAGCTTGCAGTAGCAAAAGCAGAAGGTTCCCTAAGTCAGCACAAAAGGTATCAAAACTTCGTGCCAGCAGAACTTCTAGCTGAAAGCCAGATAAACGCAGACGTTTAAGCACAGCTACCCCTCTCTTGCCCCGTCCAGCTCCCTCAATGCAACCAAGAAACTACCAAGCCACACTTTTGAAGCAGCCTCAGGTTACGGTTACAGGGCGCTTTCCAGGCGTTTTTGAACGTACTGATAATTATAGGCGGAAGCTAGGTACTTATCGGCCCACGCCTCCTCTGCCCCCTCTAAAAGTTCATAAATATCACCAAACTGGATAACTTGAAACCAAGCGAGCATGTCACGCGG
>OMRK01000228.1 GCA_900313515.1 uncultured bacterium
AAACTATTCGGCTCGTCCAAGCTTCCCCAAGAGTATTTGTTTACGTCTTGCCAATTATTAGAACTTGCTGCACTTTCCTGACGAGGCTTCTCGGAAGCAGCTTTTTCGACAAAGGCTCCCTCACTCTCTGTCGGGAAATGCGGCCTTGAGTCAACCGACTCGTAAACGGCAGTTTCGCGGTCTCGGTCCGCACCACTATGTTTCGGAGTGTCAAAAATGGGTCCGAAATGATCCTCATCCGGACGGTATCCCCAATATTGCTGTCCACCGGCGTTGCCTCCCCCACCAACAGAATCAGAAGGAGCCGACATCGCTTCAATGGCGCCGCCTGCTGAAGTATCCGAACGGGCATAGATCATCGCACCGGACGAGCCAGCCTTAATCATGTCAGAGGAATCTACCGAATCGGCATATCCATTGGAAGAACGAGAAGCAGACAAGCTATTGTTGAACTGCGCCTGCAGAATTCCATCAACGCTCCTCTTATAAGTCTCGTAAGATGGATCGTCATGCTTTTTAAGATTCACCAGAATCTTCTGGCAGAGTTCTGAAAGCTCTTTATTGTATTGGCTCAGACGCAGATAGACGAGGCGCAATTCGTAAAGCTCGTTTTGGGTATTGGCCGCCTGCTCCCTCCATCTGGCCGCCTCTGCCCTCCATTTGACCAGCTCCGCCTTCAGGGCTCTCACCGGGCCGGATTCCTCACCATCCTCTTCAAGGAGAGCATCTATTTTAGTTTCTTCTGAAGTTAAATTATGTAAAAATACATCAGTTGCTTCTAGTATGCCCTGAAAATGCTTGCGCAAGCTATTGACAAATTCCTGCTGTTCCTGAGACACCGGCTGCTACCTTTCAGCTAAAAAAACTGGTGCATACTTCGCATAATTAAGGAGTTTGCCTTCTCCTTAAAACTCTTGACTAAATAGGCTCAACAGGAGCCACTGGTAATTTTTCACTTGTCCTTAACGCTCGCCATCATAAAGGCAAAAGCATTACACACCCTCGCACGGTTGCCTAATCTTGTGATACCCTCTCCTTGCCTAAATGCAGCGGATGCTCTACAAGTTGGCCGCCCAAAAGTAAGTTAAAAAAGCAGGAGCAAAAACAAAAACGGCTGAAGTGCGGCCCGACCATGAGCGAAGCATTAACTTTCATACGCGAATTTTTGAAGAAACCTACGCAGATCGGCGCTATTTACCCCAGCTCTGAGGAGTTGGCCAGGGAAATTGTCAAACAATCCGGGGCAGCCCAAGCTGGAGTTATAGTAGAGTTTGGAGCGGGAACTGGGGTATTTACCCGGGAGATACTCAAACGTAAACCTAAAGATTCCGCCTTTTTTTCCATAGAGCAGAACCCTAACCTTGTGGAAATCCTGAAGAAAGAGCTTCCCGAGGCCGACATCTGCTGTGAGTCTGCCGCCAATCTTGCTCAGTTGCTCAAAGAGCGCAACCTTGATCATGTGGATGCCATAATCAGCGGTCTACCATGGGCTGCCTTCGATGATAGTTTACAAGATGCGCTCTTAAACCCGGCCATAGAATCGTTGAGCCCAGGCGGAAGATTTGTAACTTTCGCCTACCTTCAGGGCTTGCTTCTGACGGCTGGCAAAAAGTTCGCAGCCAAAATACGTTCCCGCTTTGCCAGCGTCGAAAAATCTAGAATAATCTGGAAGAACTTACCACCGGCCTTTGTGTACGTGTGCACTAAATAAAGATAGATCTCTGAAGGCAATGGATGCGCACCACTACCGCTAGTTGTGCCCGGTTATAAGTGTAAGTTCATCTTCCGGGAATCGGGCGGGCCCAGCCTTCGCACCAACACCAGTGAATTCGGTATTAAGGCGAGCCTTTTCGAGCATTGAGTAACCAGCGAAAGCAAGTTGCATAACTTTCTCCGCCCCCCCACCCCATCCTAGAGGGCGCAGGGGGACGACCACCAGGAACGGAGTGGTGATCTTAACTTAAGATTTGTTATCATTGTGCCGCATTAGCAGCCATTTTTGATTCAAATTCAGGTACAGTCATACCAGCTTCTTCAGCGGCTTGAGCGAGCGTTAAAAGGCCTTTCTTGAAAAGACTGACTAAGGTCATGAAAACGCCCTTAGCTTCGCCC
>OMRK01000162.1 GCA_900313515.1 uncultured bacterium
GGGTTTTTGTTCATCAGCCACAGGATCAACGATTCAATTTCCAGAGGCACCTCCGGGTTGACTTCGCAAGGGCGATCTGGCTCTTTGTGTACCTGCATATATAGGATGGCAGTCGGATCGTCGGCTGAAAATGGAGTTAAGCCGCAGAAGAACTCATAAAGGATCACTCCTACAGCGTAAAGATCGGAGCGCTCATCGGCCTCTTTGGCAGTGGCCTGTTCGGGTGACATGTATGTACAAGTGCCCAAGGCCGTACCGGATCGGGTTAGGGCGGTCAGATCAGGATCGAAGCTGAGCCGGGCCAGGCCGAAGTCCAGGATTTTTATGTGGCGCTGGTAGCTTACAAAGATATTGTCCGGTTTTAAATCACGGTGGATAATTCCCTTAAGATGGGCATGATAAAGAGCATCGCAGAGCTCGGCCGCCAAGATGAGCAATTCTTCGGGAGAGGGCTTGTAGCGGCGAACATACTTGCGCAGTGGTAGACCAGTGAGCAGCTCCATAACAATGTAGGGGCGCCCATTGAATTCACCGTATTCGGTAACTTTGACAATACCAGGATGGTTCAGCATTTGGGCCGCTCGTGCCTCACGGGCGAAGCGTTTGCGGGAGGACTCGCGCTCACATAGCTTAGTGTTTAACATCTTTACGGCTACATCTTGGCCGGTGCGCTGATCCAGGGCACGGAAGACCTCACCCATACCACCCTCACCTACGCGATCTAGGATCATGTATCTATCGGCTATAACCAGGCCTTCTTGCTGTTCCATATTTCTAACCACCCTACAGCTCGAAGCGGATATTCTCCAAAACGATCTCCCACTCTTGGCTGGGAATACTTATCTTTATAACTTTTCCCGTTTCTAAATCCATGTAGAAAGTTACTCCATCCTCTGTATCCAAGCGGGCTGCTTCAACCTCCCGGCCATCGGGAAGCGTTAAAGTTTCGTCGGAACCGGCTCGCTGGACGCGGAGTTCGTGCATGCTGAGATCGCTGGGAATGAAGGTATGGAAGGTGTAAATATCGGCATCCTCATCGTCTGCAGAATCTGCTTTGGTGGTAAAGGTTCCAGCTCCAGTTTCACCGGCAGGTTTTTCTTCGGTCTTTTTGTTGTCTTCCTTGGGAGCCTCATCCGTTTTTTGGGAAGAATCGGCCGGTGCTATAACCTCGCTGTTGTTTACTTTACCTGTGTTGGGATCGACATTGCTGAAATCCTGACCTTGGGTGGTCTGCTCGGATTTGCTGGTATCTTCTTTGCTTATGATAGGACTTTGCTCGATCATGAGAGCCCATTGCGGCAAGAAACGCCGATCGATAAGGTAGGTACCTACCGAGTAAGGAATCTCGCGGTAATGTGTGGTTTCCTCGGTCGAGGTCTCTTCAGGATGCTCATCGTAGGCTGAAGGAGCGGCCTGCGCCTGCGCTTGAGCTTTGGCTGCACGATCATTCTCCTTGCCCTCATCGTAGCAGGCCTTGATCTCCTCCAGGCGGGCATGCATCTCCTTGCGGGCTGCTAGCTTGGCCTCTTTTTGCGCTTCAAGTTCGGCTTGGAGTTTATCTTCTTCGGAGATGGCTTCCTCGGGGGCTTCACCCTGGCTCTCGGCAGCTGATTCTGTCTGCTGATCGGCCTGGGATGGGGCTACTTGTTGTGAGACCGGGGAACTGTCTTTGGGGGCCGAGTCAGAACTGGAGGTCGTCTGAGAGTTTTTGGCCTGGGACTGCTCCGCCGTGTCTGAGGTCAACTGGGACTTGCTATCTGCGGCTTGATTACTGGAATCGGTTGCGTTGCCTGATGAGACTGAGTTCATTGCGTTTCCGTTGTTGGCAATCGCTTCCGCTGACTGAGCACTGCCGGGCGTAACAACCGGGGATGGGGGAGTGGTTGTGGGGGAAGCCTCGGCCGCAGGGGAAGCGCTCAAATTTACAGACGAAGGCTTGGGCGCCTGTTCCTGGCTATTCTCTTGGGCAGGAGTATCGGCATCCTGCTCAGTTTCTTTTTGCTCGCGTTCCAGAAGAGCCTTAGATTTGGCTGGGCGGGGCAGGGACTTCGTATCTTTCTCGTTCAGAATCTGGCGGATGTTGTTGCCCTTGAATTCAAAGCTGGAATGGCTGACATTGTGGCCATTATCTTCGCTAGCTTGGAAGGCAAGCGGCAGGCCGTTGTTGGTGAGTGTGAGTTTTGCCTCAGAAATTAAGGGTGCATCTTCGGTATTCTGCCAATACACTTTCTCGGAGAGGAAATTGTAGGTTTCGCTGCCTTCATTTACCTGCATGTCATACATGTAGGCATCTTCTAAGCCTACGAGATCACCCTTATGGTAAATGCCGTAAGTTCGTTTCTCACCTATAGGCCACTTGAGAGGTGTTTTGAAGTAATCCACAGAGCGAGGCGGGCGAGGAGCAAACTTTTCTACGAAAACGTCTAAGGCTTGGATGTCGCCGCTTTCACAGAGGGCTATATGGGAGGCATTGATAAAGCCCGACTCGTTGGTAGTAGGATCGAAAGGTAACCAGCCATCTTCGGGGCCGAACCAGGCTTCAACCCAGCGGTGGGCCATAAATGAGCCGTTGTTGTAAACAATTCCGCCTACGGTGCGGGCGGGAATCTTTACCGAGCGCAGCAGAGCCGTCAATAGTAAGGCTTTGCCATCGGGGTTACCCTCTTGGGCCTCCAGAGTGAGTCTGGCGGAAGGAAGCGAGAGGCCGCTACCAATTTGGTTGGCCACATATCCAGTTAAGCGCTGGGCTGCTTGGAAGGCTGTTTCCGATTTCCAGGTGATTTCTGCCGCCTTAGTGGCCATGCCGCGGGCTTCCAGCTCTATACCGGGGCAAGCTTCCAAGTATTTTTTCAGCTCTTGGGGAACTTCAACGGTAAAGGGAAACTTGGCCTGGGGCTCGGTCAGGGTAAACTTACAATTGACAACGGCTCGGCCTTTCATTTGTCCTTCCTTCACCTCGCCGTAAAACTGCTGCTTATAGTTGCTGATCTCATGCTGGGCTAGCTCACCGCCGCGCAGGCGCAGATCGACGAAGGCCTCCAAATGGGAGAGGTTAGTCGGATCCTGGAAGTAAATGTTGGCTATCTCTGAGTTGGCTTTGACTCGCTGACCGGAGGCCTTATCCAAGGTGGCTAGCACACCAGGAGTGGAGCGCCTGAAAGTTAAGCCGGAGCCTATCTCCCGGATTTCGGCCAGCTCGTAATTATCGGCGTAAAGGCGCACGTAGGCCAGTGGGGCAGAGTTGAGATCGGTAATCCTGTAAAGCAGGGTTGTGTGGTTTTTGCCACTGCGATCTTGCCAACTTTCCTTGATAGGTTTGTAGACTATGGTGTGACCTATGCCCTGCAGGATGGGATCGTAGGCTTCCAAGACGCCGCCCTGACTAGCCGCTCGTACCATGAGCCAGTAATGCTCGGGAAATGTGTCCAGGCGGCCCCATAGGTTGTTGAAGACCAGCGCGGGCGGGGAACCTGCGGTAAATTTTTGTATTGAGGCTTGCTCTTTACCCGTGTAGTTGTTGCTTTGGGCTATAAAGTCATTGGAATAAATGCAACGAAGGCTTATGGCTTCAGTCGAATCCTGACTGCTTTGGGCACAGACAAACATGGCTGGTGTGAGAGTCTGCTTGTCTACCTGAAGGTTGGCTAGGAACTTTAGATCCTGGATGTTGTCTTGGCCCATTTTAAGGCGGGCCATAGAATCGATTACGTAAGTAGAACGGCCACCAAGTGAGATTAGACGGTTGATCTTATAACGAGAAAAGCCTACCAACTGACCGGCGTACTCTATGGCAAAATAATTATCGCTGTCGACAGGAAGATCACTTTTTATCACTCGTTCGCCGGTTGGCACTTCCAGAACGGGCAGGGGCTGGGCCAGCTCCAGTTTAGCAGGCCGCTCCTTGACTTTGGCTACATTCTTCTTTTTCGACTTCACCGGCGATGAGGCCGGAGCGTACTTATCCCAGGGATTGGTGCCGGTAGCTTCTGGTAGATCGTCTTCTGGGGTGGGAGCCCCCTCGGTAATGGCTGGAGTTGATATAGACTTCTTGACTTCAGAATTTTTGGGCTGATCGTTTGAAGGCTGTGGGGTAGAAGAATGCTCCGCACCCTTTTCAGGATTTTCGTTTGTCTGGACTGTGGGAGAAGTTCCCACTGGAGCCGCCTCGTATTTTTCCCAGGGGCTGGCCGAAGTAGCCGCAGAATCTTGAGAGGAAGGTTTGGGGCTAGACTCGAGCTTTGAATCAGGCTGAGCCGATTCGTATTTGTCCCAGGGATTGGCCTGAGCCGTAATTAGTGGGCGGGAATTGCAGGAACCGTCCGGTTGCCCCTCTTGGGCGTAAACTGCTGCAAATGGAGAAAGACAGAGTAAAGAGGCGGCGGTGGTAAATATGAATCTATTCATGACTGTTTTCCTGAAAAATCCTGATTATTTTTTGACATAACCTGCTAGCCCCGCCTTTTGTACTTGTTATCTTCCTGCACCTGCAACTTATAGACATTCACTACTGCGGACGGACTGAGCTGGTACCCCCTCCATGGTATCTGTGACATCAAAATGCTGAGCATCTAAAGGCCAGAGAACCAACTTAAAATTAACCAAAACACCGGTTTTTCCCCTTTTATCCGTTCTCCCTGCTAAAGACTGAATAAAGATGGAGATTTTTTGGCTCAGTGGTTAGCTGTGTGGATTGGAACTTCCGTCGCAGGCTATGTTGAGTCGAGCCTAATCATCTTAGTTTGTATTGATGCTGAACAGTGGTATGTTGGTCGTTGTCGGTGGACATGCACATGCGGTCTGAGCTATTTTCTGAAGCTGACGCTGATTTTATCCCAGGCACGAAAGGAACGTAGGCCACTTCTTATGTTGGGACAGTCATCCTTGGGACTGAGCATGCAACCGCTTTTGCTCATATCTTCCAACACCTGATCGATATCGTCGGGGTGACAATGGAGTAAGGTTACGGTTAAGGAAGAGATATAAGCCCTATAGGCTCTCATCATGCTGGTGCTGTGCTGGCTGGGAATAAGTCGGGATAGACTGGCCATGTTTCCCGGTACGCTAGTTGTAAGGTGGGGAGTAGTTTCCTCAAAGGTGGCCGAGGCTAAAAAAACTTCGAACCAAGCTTCAAGTAAATCCGAGCATTCTTCGTTACTTTTGCCATCGTCTAGACAGTTGGCCAGGAGATAGGCAGCCATGTCATCGCAGGCATCCTCTTCGATCCCGGGTACGGCCAGATCGAAATCGTTAATCAGCACATGGGAGAGCTCGTGCATAAGGGATACTTGGGCTGATTTTCCCACCGTTTCAGCCAATTTACGCTTTTGGGCCTCATTTACCTTATCTTCTATCTCGCATAGATCGTCATAGCTCATCAAGAGGTCATCGTAAGGTATACATATTAAGCCCTGATCTAGGTCGCAGTAGATTCCATACTTTGTGTCTTGACTTAAGAATTCCACGTTTATGTCGCGCTTGAGACCAAATTTTTTATTAAACTGGTCGATGGTGTGGGGAATTTCTTCGAGCTTTTCCATAAGTCCAGGGGGCAGGGATTGCTTAGGGGTATGGAAGTTCACCGAAAGGTTAGCCTGTGGATTGTAATTCGCTCTGTTCTGTGTTTGTATTGCGGTTCCGTGTTGTTGCTCCAAAACTCCGTTTGAAGCAGATTCTAGCTCACTTGGTCCGTTCTCTGGAAGCGTACCACATGGGGCCAATCCGGTTAAAAACACAAAAAGGAAGCTCAGCAAAAACAAGGCTTCCCATTTTTTCTCAGTAACCATACTTACAGAGTTTTGTTGTAGCCTGCTCCAAACCTGCTTTGCCACAAATATGTATAGAGACAAAGAATCCACCCCCCTCCAGGCCGACAATGAGAATTTCTAACCTTAAGAGAGGGGTGGACTTGGTGAATTTTTGCTACAGTACCTTGCGTTCTGGAAGCTAACCGCCTTGATTACTCAATTGGCCAGTCAACTCGCAAATCTGGATGAAAGCACCCTTTTTGTCGCACAGACCAGCTTGTGGGCCGCTCAGACGGCAGGAAAGTTCCTCCAAACCGAGCTTGCAGGTGAAGAACTTGTGGGCCTCCTTACGATCGGCCTGGGGCATGTTCTCGAACAGATCGTTAACCTGATCCAAATATCCGGGACGTTGACTCGAACAAGTGTGGGCGATGTTGGAAAGCTCAGGGTACTTGTTGGTGATATTTTCAACCCAGTCGAGCTTTTCAAAGCCGCGCCAGCCCAGATCCTTCAGGTGGTACTTACTTATGGCCTGATTGGCCTCGTCCATGGCCTTCATCGCGCCGTTACGGGTAGGCTGGAAACCGTTTAAACTAGAAGCACTTATAGATTCCATAGATGAAACAACCTCTCATGTGGTTCTTGAATTGGGCTTGTGAAAA
>OMRK01000163.1 GCA_900313515.1 uncultured bacterium
GAAGAGGATGCTCGAGAGCTAGTTAATTAAGTGCGTTACTAAAAACATGATGGCGCTACATAGCCTTATTTTAGCTGGCGAACAGATCCTCCAGGTAAGAGTACATCATAGGATCGCAGCTTTGCAGCCTGTTGCGCAGATCGGGCTGGAAGAAGGCTTCCACCGATTCGGCAAAGTATTCAGCGGGGTTGGTGCCGGCATACTCGGTAATAAGCTCGGTGCGCAGGGGGCGGAAGCGGTTCCACAGCTCTACAGAAAGAGTTATGCGTCGACCGTGACCTTCGCTGAAAGCGTTGTCGTAAGCATGGCCGAACTCGTGACGAGCCACAGAGTGGCCTGGGCGGCCCAATTGTTCTTCTCCTACCACCAAAAGACGCCTACCGTTATCGTAGAGACCGCGCACATTAGTCCACGAGCGACCGTCGAAAGTCTTTTCCGAAGGTGCCACCACGTAAAGGCCGTTAATTTTAAGCTGGGTAAGGGCTTGGTTTCGGTTCAGAACTATAATATGGGCGCCAAAAGAGCGCACCTGATTAATAAGCGTTGCACCCATGGGCTCAAGTTCATCTTGGACCTTCTTGCGGGCTTCATCATTGGGGGCGTAGTAAGTCATGCGATCTATGGTCTCACGCACTGGCGAATATACGTAATGACGTACCGGGCCCTTGTGGGGTACGAAGGCAGAAAGTTGGATTGTCCTGGGGAAGAGCAGATTCTTGGGCTGCTCACTGGCGCTCTTCTCCGTGCTCTGCTTGCGGAAAGTATCTAAATCGTCTAAGAGCTCATTAAAATCTTGCTGGGGAGCTTCTTCTTCGTCATCCTCAAGCAAGGCATCCTGATCATGCTCCTGCAGCTTTCTGCGCAACTTCTTAAGGTAGGCTTTGGCTTCTGGGGACAAAAAGACCATATCCTCTATGTTGCCCTGTAGGGCCAGAGCCAACTGGTCGTCGAAATCTCCGACCTCTTTGAGGATATTAGACTTAATACTGCGGGCCATCTCATTCTGGACAGCACGCAGATATCCCGGATCGTATTGCCCCATGCTGGGGCCGCGAATTTCCATACCCATGCGCTAATGATCGCATAAAATTGGATAAAAATAAAGACTTTTTTGGGGAAAAGCCAAAATTTTATACTAAAGTGATGCTGGACGGCTAGAATTTATCTCGTGTGCTATTCAATTACGCTTGAATTTAAACAGCGCAAGTGTTAAAATACCCTGGCCGTTTTTTGTCCGCGTGCCTATTTGAGGGCCGATAGCCGAAGGAACGGGTGCGGACAGTGAAAGGGCAATTTTGTGCAAGATCGCAGCAGTTTTAGGGAACTTTTAGGGTCCTTGCTGGTGGTCTTACCGGGGGGCTGTGGACGGTGCAGGTTGGCTCGTTTTAGAGCCGGTGATGTATTTACGGCAAACCGTTTTAAGGCGGTGACCCAGGCTGTATGCGTTCGCGTGAGGGTGAGATATTCGGGCGAGGTTAGAGTTCTTTACAGAGAGGACTGCGAGGCGGCACTGGAATTTGTGCAGTTTGAGGCTGCTCTTGTGCCGGTAAAACCCAGGAGGATATTATGGCATTAATTAGCATGAAACAGCTTTTGGAAGCTGGTGTACACTTTGGCCACCAAACTCGTCGTTGGAATCCCAAAATGGCGAAGTTTATCTTTACGCAGCGCAATGGTATTTACATTATTGACCTGCAGAAGACCGTCATTAAGCTCAAGGAGGCTTACGCCTTCCTGAAGGCCGTGGTCAAGGGACAGTACGATTACGAGAATCGCCGCATTGTTGAGGCTCCTATTTTTGAGCCGCGTCCCGTTCTTTTCGTTGGCACCAAGAAGCAGGCGCAGGATACGATTGCTGAAGACGCTATCCGTTGCAATGAGTACTTCGTGACCCAGCGTTGGTTGGGCGGTATGCTCACCAACTGGAAGACCATCCAGACCCGTATTGCCAGATTGCGCGAGCTGGAGAAGATGCGCGAAGATGGCACTTACGAGAGCCTGCCTAAGAAGGAAGTTCTGCGTCTTGAGGAGCAGCGTACCAAGCTCGAAAAGTTCCTGGGCGGAATCAAGGATATGAAGAGACTGCCCGGTGCTCTCTTCGTAGTAGACCCCCGTAAGGAATACATCGCCGTAAACGAAGCCCGCAAGTTGGGTATCCCCGTGGTGGCTATTGTCGATACCAACTGCGATCCTGATGTTATCGATTTCCCCATTCCCGGCAACGACGACGCCATTAGGGCCGTACGTCTTCTCACCGGTAAGATCGCTGATGCCGTTATTGAGGGCAAGTCTGAGATCGAGGTGGTCATTGAAGAGGCTCCTGGAGCTGACACTGAGGAAGTTGCCGTAGACGAAGTGGCCGACGACGAAGAAGTTCCCGAGAACGCTGAAGATATTACCAAAGAGGTAGCTCAGAACTTCACCGAGGAAAAGAATGACAATGACATCCCCGGCGGCGTGTGGCGCGCTGAAGACTAAAGCCTGTTTTAGTTTTTTGGGTGATTCTAGAAAACTGTAAAATTTAGCGAAGCCGGCTTGCTGACCGCAGCCGTGAGTCGTAGTTGGCGGGCAGGGCTTCTGCCTTCAGGCACCGTTGATGTGCCTGAAGGGTTGTAGGTTTGGTAATCTGATCTTACGAGGTCGGCTCCTGCTGAAGGCTCAGAGAGAGCTTTTCTGGGGAAGCGGGCCTTTGTGTTTCTGAATATTTTGGAGAGGTAACTTTTTATGGCTAATATTACTGCTGCTCAGGTTAAGGAATTGCGAGATTTGACGAGTGCTGGCATGTTGGACTGCAAAAACGCTCTTAAAGAGTGCGATGGCGATGTAGCCAAGGCACAGGAGTGGTTGCGCCGCAAGGGTATGGCCAAGGCTGATTCTAAGGCTTCCCGCACAGCTGCCGAGGGCCGGATTGGCTGCTATATTCACCACACTGGCAAGGTTGGTGTTATGGTGGAGTTGGATTGCGAGACCGATTTCGTTGCAGCCACTGAGGAATTCAAGGCGCTCCTGCAGGATATCTGCTTGCAGATCGCTTCTATGCACCCTGTCTATGTCTCTCGTGAGGAGATTCCTGCCGAAGTAATCGAAAAAGAGATCGAAGGCTACAAGAGGAACGCTATAGAGAGCGGCAAGCCCGAGCAGATGGCCGAAAAGATTGCCAAGGGTCAAGTTGATAAGTATTTCCGCGAAATGTGCTTGCTCGACCAGGCCTTTGTAAGAGATGAGTCCGTTACCATTGGCGATAAGATTAAGCAAGCTGTGGGCAAGATCGGTGAGAACATTGTGGTAAGGCGCTTCTGCCGCATGGCTATCGGTGATGAGTAGTAGATAGACAGGGGGGGGGTCAAAGGCACCGCTACCTCTTGCACTTTGGGTGTACAGTGGTAGCGGTGCTTGCTTTTTCTGCGTCGGGAAACTAATTTCTACTTTGTTTCAGTTCCGTTGCAAAGCCGCAAAAAAACGGCCTCTCGAGGGCTA